>NZ_JCBDGU010000041.1:0-51875 GCF_059834255.1 Vibrio sp. R11-SG3-ISO9 | reverse complement strand
CGCGCTACCATGTATCGCTTGCTCAATAAACACAGCCTGATATCTGAAGGGCTAGTCTAAGCAATACTATTATTTGAAAGCCACGCACAGCGTGGCTTTTTTTTGTTTTTGCTCGAAGCTTTCTATCTGACTGAAAAGTTTGAACAGAGATAAGCTCTACAGATTTATATAATCATAGTGAATATCTTATGCTCAATGTTATATGCAACTAAGATTTTAGGTGAATGCTTTGTTTTAAGATTGTTAATAGATAAGTGGTTGAATAATGTTCTCGTTTGGATAGAATTTAATCGTGAAAGCAATGGTTTAATATCAAACCAAAAGCATTCGAATCACATCTTTTTGGATTAATTAATTAGCTTGGAGGCGCAAATGAAACATTTCGATTTTATTCAGCACATTTGCGCGTCGTTTGATCCTAGCACTGACATGGTGGCCGCTATGCCACGTCTATCAGTGATGGCCGATCGCAACACCCAAGATAAATCTAACTAATTAATCCGTATCCTTACTTGGCTGCGGAAAAATAGCAGCTAAGACATCTCTATCTCTTATTTCACGCTATTTTTCCCCAGTTTAATTCCACTACTGGAGAATACATTATGCGTCACTCAGTTTACCTAAAATTAGCCACAGTTCTTATTCGCGCCGATCTTCGTCATGAAGAGCGAGCCTGGAAACGGAAAGTGCGTCGTAGTGCTTACGATCTTCCATGGGAGAACGCACACTTACTTAAAGATATCGGTTTAGAAGCCGATGGACGACCAATCGGATTTTCAGAGCCTGAAGCTGTCACTATTGAACGTCGTGTTCGTCACCTTCGTCGTGTTCTAAGTGCGCGAATACTGACGTAATCAGAGGGAGTGATGGCACCTGTCACTCCCTAGGATAATGAAATAGGTGCTGGTTATGGCGTCGGAGGGAGATCTCTGAATCAGTACCGCTAAAAAGAGGAGCAATAGACTCCTCTTTGCATATTTTTTAAAGGGTTATTTAGCAAACAAAAGCAGTTCGACTAAGCTAAAGATATTGAGGGAGGTGAGGTATGCAAAAGCATCAACTAGATATGTGGTTGCATGGCGATCACAAAGACTCTTATCGAACACCTAAGGTTTATGTTATCGGGTGTTCTGATATCCCAGAGTACCTATTAGCAGTGGAATACAAGCATAAATTAGAGCCGGTGAAGCAAGGTGGAGAGCCAGTACACTTTGGATCACTTGATCAAGTCAAAGAGGAGCTCCTCAGACTTGGTTTCGATAAGGCCTATTTACGCCTCCACAACACGTATGACGAGTTTGGTAGTGAGCCCAGTCAACGCTATTGCGATATAGAGTTAGCGCTTAATCCACATTAAGTTATTGTAAAGTAGCTCGTTATCAAGCGTAGTGTTTTGTCAGTAGCTGGTGAGTAAACTGAGTTCTCAGATAGAAGCCGCGTGGCTTGGTCTTAATTGGCTTGCCACTCGCCCCGTAGGCCTCGGTTAAGACTCGGCTGTGTGCCGCTTTTGGACGAAGATGCAATGCTTCACCATGACGTGCAGTGATCTGCTCGACGTTACCTAAAACGATCAACTCCATCAGTTCTTCCCAATCTCGTTTGAGAATCTCTTCTTCCTCTTCACTTGGTGTCCACAACAGTGGTGATCCTACGTGACGATCTGCCAACGGGATCTCACGCTCTCCCTCAACTGGGATCCACAAAACTTTGGATAACTTGTTGCGAACGTGACTGGTTTCCCAGGTCAGGCCTTGAACGCCCATCAGAGGTGCCACACACACAAAAGTGGTCTCTAATGGCTTGCCACTGTAACTGATCGGAATACTTTTAAGTTCAATACCTAAATGCGCGAAGTCCTGCTCTGGTTTACTCCCAGCGGGGGCGCCTAGGTGCCACTCCAATAGCTGCCCAACCCACCCTTTATCTCGCTTAAGATCTTTAGGCATGGTCATTTCAGCTTCCTCTGCCAGTTCTTGAAAGGTCATACCGGCAATGGCGTAGGCTCGGTCTAGCAGCTCAGCTTCAGTTTGTGGTTCAGGTTTCATAAGACTTCGAGTTGGTAAAACGCCGATTTTATCAGATTCAACTGAAAATGCAGTGTGGTTAATAAATGATCACAGTGGCGATTTACGGATCAATCCTACGGTTATCCACAGGCTGAGAGGCTAAAATCCAATAAAAACAAACTAATGGATAAATAAACAGGGGTTTTAAGGGGATAAAATGCTTGCTAAATGGCGTACAAAATGAATCTTTTAGTGATGAGTGTGGATAAAGCTAAGGGTGGTTGATCTTTAACCATGTTGAGTTTTTAAAAGATCATTTGAAAAATGTAATTTTTGTTTAGCGTAAGATTTGTTTTAAGTTCATGATTATTATGTTTTATTTACTTTGGTTGGTTGCAGCTTGTTTTGGTTGTTGATGAAAGTATGGATTAAAAAAAACGTTTGCGGTGAATTCTTCACATAGTTATTCACAGAAAAGGTGAATAAATGTGGTCTATGTCTCACTATTGTGTGGGTAACTATTTTATGAGCAAAAGTTATCCAGTTTTAAGAAATTATTCATAAATATCGCCCTAATCACGTCACGAAGTTTGCTCCGCTTGGGGATATGTGGAAAAATCAGTGTAATTAAAAATTTAAATAGAGGTTGGCCAGTGATAGATGGCGATGGTTACCGATTAAACGTTGGTATTGTAATCTGTAACAACCATGGTCAGGTCTTCTGGGCTAAACGATACGGGCAACATTCATGGCAATTCCCTCAAGGGGGAATCGATGAAGGTGAAACTCCGGAACAGGCAATGTACCGTGAGTTATATGAAGAGGTTGGCCTTACCAAAAAGGATGTAAAGATCGTCGCGACAAGTCGTCATTGGTTACGCTATAAGCTACCCAAACGACTGGTTCGATGGGATTCAAAACCTGTCTGTATTGGACAAAAACAGAAGTGGTTTCTTCTGCGTTTAGACTGCGATGAATCGCGTATTAACATGCAGCGCGGAAGTACACCTGAGTTTGATGGTTGGCGTTGGGTAAGTTACTGGTACCCAGTTCGACAAGTTGTTTCTTTCAAGCGAGATGTTTACCGTCGTGCAATGAAAGAGTTCGCTTCTTTAGCTATGCCATTTAAAGAGCGAAAAATAAAAGGAAAACGCAAACAGCGTAGAGGTTAAGCATGCTCAGTCAACTAAGGGAAATAGTTGAACACGTATCTAGGGTTGAAGATGTCTCAACCGCATTGGATATTTTAGTTAAAGAGACGTGCAGCGCGATGCAGACTGAGTGCTGCACTGTGTACTTAGCCAACAATGATATGCAGCGCCTTGAGTTGATGGCAACTCAAGGCCTCATTTTTGAAGGGAACAGCATCCATATCGGGTTTAACGAGGGCTTAGTCGGCTTGGTTAAACGAAGTGCTGAGCCTATCAACCTAGCGCAAGCTTCTGCGCATCCTGCTTATAAGTTTTTCCCGGAACTTGGGGAAGACGTTTATCACTCATTTCTTGGTACTCCTATCATTCACCGCAAGCAAGTGCTTGGGGTTCTGGTTATTCAGCAAAAATCACCTCGCTTGTTCAGTGAAATGGAGGAGTCGTTTCTCGTTACTCTCTCTGCACAGCTGGCGGTTATTGTCGCTCATGCTCAAACGCAAGGTCTGTGGCTGCTTGAGCATCAAGATCAACCTTCGACTAAAGGTATCGCTGCTTCATCAGGTGTCGCCATTGGTGAGTTGTGGTGGGATAACACCCAGCCAGAGTTAACCGATGTTTATCCTGCTTCAACGCTTGATATCGAACGCGAACATGAATTGCTCGCGGTCGCAGTTGAGAACGCACTTAATGACTTTAAGCGCATGCGTAAGCGCTTAGACAGTGATATTAACAAAGACGCTCTGGCGATTTTCGACCTGTTTACGCACCTTTTGAATGACCCGATGCTGCGAAATGATCTCAAGGCACAGGTTCAGAAAGGGGATAAAGCCGATTGGGCACTGAGACAAGTGGTGGAGAGCTACTCAAGTCGTTTTGCTCGTATGTCTGATCTCTATCTGCGTGAACGAGCGCAAGACATTAGAGAGCTTGGACAGCGTCTGCTCTATTTCTTGCACAACTCAGAGCAAGAGCAGCGTTATTTAGAGAAGCCGATCGTATTAGTAGTACGTGAACTTACTGCCTCCGTGTTGGCTTCGATCCCGAAAGAGAAGCTACTTGCGGTGATCTCGCTAGAAGGGGCGGCTAACTCTCACGCTGCGATTTTGTCACGAGCATTAGGCATTCCATCGGTGATGGGGGTGACTCTTAATCTTGCTAATGTGAATGGCAAGCAGGTGATTGTTGATGGCTACAGTGGCGAGATCTTCATTGAGCCTACCCAGAATCTACTGAAAGAGTACCGAGAGCTGATCCTTGAAGAGACTGAACTCTCTTCAATGGTGAACCGTGATATTCACCTACCAGCCAAAACACAAGACGATCATCAGGTCGAGATTCTCCTAAATGCTGGCTTGAGTGCCGATACCAACATCGCGCTCAATCAAGGGGTTGATGGTGTCGGTCTGTATCGAACTGAGATCTCTTTCCTTCTGCAACAGCGTTTTCCTTCCGAAGACGAACAAGTAAAGCAGTATCAATCGGTACTCGAGAGTTACCCGGATAAACAAGTGGTGATGCGTACTCTGGATATCGGTGGTGATAAGGCTCTGCCTTACTTCCCGATTGAAGAGGACAACCCATTCTTGGGCTGGCGTGGTATTCGATTCACGCTCGACCATCCAGATATCTTTATCATTCAGCTAAGAGCCATGCTGAGAGCCAGCTGTGGCAGTCAGAACCTCAGCATTCTTCTGCCGATGATTTCTGGTGCTCGCGAGCTTGATGATGCATTGCAGCTTATCGAGCAGGCTTACGAAGAGGTGCATGAGCTTGATGACCGTGTTCGTATGCCACGTATCGGAATCATGCTTGAAGTTCCGTCAATGCTCTACTTGTTGCCATTGATTGCTGACCGTGTCGACTTCGTATCTGTCGGTACCAATGATTTAACCCAATATTTATTGGCGGTTGATCGGAACAATTCTCGTGTCTCTGATGTCTATGAATCCATGCACCCTGCAGTGATCATGGCGCTTAAGCAGATCCACGATACTTGTAAGCAGTATCAGCTGCCGGTGTGTATCTGTGGCGAGTTAGCAGGTGACCCGATGGGCGCGCTGTTATTGATCGGTCTTGGTTATCAAACCTTGAGTATGAACACCTCGAACGTGGCAAGAACCAAATATTTGATACGTCAGTCCTCATTGAGTGATTTACAAGATTTAGCAAATAATGCACTTGTACAGCCGTACGGCAGTGACATCTATAGTATGATGCTGTCCTATTTCGAACAGCGTGAATTTACCGGCTTTATCAGAGCGGGCAAAAAATAGGATTAAACGTGTCATACGAACTCATTGGTTTGCTAGCGGGCCTTGGCGCCGTCGTTGGTGTATTGGCTGGCTTATTGGGCATCGGCGGTGGCTTATTGGTAGTCCCTGCATTGTTGTTCTTATTGCCTAAAGCGGGTATCGCACAAGAGATTGCGATGCAAATGGCGCTGGCAACTTCCTTGTCGACCATTATTGTCACTTCTGGCTCTTCAGCATTGAACCACCTTAAACTTGGCAATGTTGAGATGTTCGTGGTGAAGTGGTTGATGCCTGGCGTTGTGCTTGGCGGCTTTATGGGTTCTTTTATTGCCGATTCGATTCCGTCTCAATATCTACCTAAAGTGTTTGGCATCATCGTGTTGCTACTGGCATTACAAATGCTGCTGTCGATACGCTCTAGCAGTCAAAAGGCCATGCCGGCACCGGCAAAAACAGTCGCGTGCGGTGGCGGTATTGGGGTGATCTCGAGCTTAGCTGGAATCGGCGGTGGTTCATTGTCTGTGCCTTTTCTGAATCACCATGGGGTTGAGATGCGTAAGGCGGTCGGCTCTTCGTCGGTCTGCGGTTGCGTGATTGCCATTTCGGGTATGATTGGCTTTATTTGGCACGGTTCGTCGGTTGAATCTTTGCCTGCGTACAGCTTGGGTTATGTTTACGTGCCTGCGCTGGTGGCTATCTCTTGCACTTCGGTGCTCACCACTCGAATTGGTGCTAAGTTAGCAACGCAGCTACCAACGCCCGTATTAAAGAAAGTGTTCGCCGTCTTTTTAATGTTTATAGCCGCGACCATGCTGCTGTAGTGTATTCCTCTTAGCCGTTGGCTAATTCTTTTATATTAGATAGAGAGCTAAATATGTCTCAGGGTTTTATCGAATTCCCCAATATCGATCCTGTTCTGATTGAACTAGGGCCAATTTCTGTTCGTTGGTATGGCTTGATGTACCTTGTCGGTTTTGTCTTTGCGATGTGGCTGGCTAATCGTCGTGCAGACCAACCAAACAGCGGCTGGACTCGTGAGCAAGTATCAGATCTGTTGTTTGCTGGTTTCTTAGGTGTTGTCATCGGCGGCCGTGTTGGTTACGTGCTGTTTTACAACTTCGACCTTTTCTTAGCGGATCCTCTGTACCTCTTTAAAGTATGGACTGGCGGCATGTCATTCCACGGTGGTCTGCTAGGTGTTATCACCGCAATGTTCTGGTATGCGAAAAAGAACGGTCGAACCTTCTTTGGTGTAGCCGACATGATCGCGCCATTGGTGCCGTTTGGCTTGGGTATGGGGCGTTTAGGTAACTTCATGAACAGCGAATTATGGGGCCGCGTGACGGATGTGCCGTGGGGCGTGGTATTCCCGAACGGTGGTCCGCTGCCACGTCACCCATCTCAACTGTACGAGATGGCGCTTGAAGGTATCGTCCTGTTCTTCATCTTGAACTGGTTTATTAAGAAGCCTCGTCCTCTAGGTTCGGTTTCTGGCCTGTTCCTTGCGGGTTACGGAAGCTTCCGTTTCCTAGTAGAATACGTGCGCGAACCTGATGCACACCTAGGTCTGTTTGGCGGATTTATCTCGATGGGTCAAATCCTGTCTCTACCTATGGTCATTATCGGTGTTCTTATGGTGGTTTGGGCTTACAAGCGCGGTCACTACAAAGATGAAGTCCCACAACAAACGAAGTAAGGAATTGGTGTGAAGCAGTATTTAGAACTCTGTCAGCGAATCGTTGATGAAGGCACGTGGATTGAAAACGAGCGTACAGGCAAACGCTGCCTAACGGTGATCAATGCAGACCTGACTTACGATGTTGGCAACAACCAGTTCCCACTTGTGACGACGCGTAAGAGCTTTTGGAAAGCGGCAGTCGCTGAGCTGCTAGGCTACATCCGTGGTTATGATAACGCTGAAGATTTCCGTAAGCTGGGCACCAAAACATGGGACGCGAACGCAAACCTCAATGAAGCATGGTTGAACAACCCTCATCGTAAAGGTGAAGACGACATGGGCCGTGTTTACGGTGTTCAAGGTCGCGCATGGGCAAAGCCTGACGGTGGACACATCGATCAGCTAAAGAAGATTGTTGATGACTTAACGCGTGGTGTTGATGATCGCGGTGAGATCCTAAACTTCTACAACCCTGGCGAATTCCACATGGGTTGTCTTCGTCCGTGCATGTACAGCCATCACTTCTCTCTACTCGGTGATACTCTGTACCTGAACAGCACGCAGCGCTCTTGTGATGTCCCACTAGGTCTTAACTTCAATATGGTTCAGGTTTACGTATTCTTAGCGATTATGGCGCAAATCACTGGCAAGAAACCGGGTGTGGCTTATCACAAGCTAGTGAATGCTCACATCTACGAAGACCAACTTGCGCCAATGCGTGATATACAGTTGAAGCGTGAACCCCTAGCACCAGCAACCTTCCACATTAACCCTGAGATTAAGTCTCTAGAAGATTTAGAAACATGGGTAACACTGGACGACTTCTGGGTAGAAGGCTACGAGTGCCACGAAGCGATTAAGTACCCATTCTCGGTATAACTCGCTCCTAAAATGATTTGAAAGGCTGCCATGGTGCAGCCTTTTTTGTATCTGAAGAACAGTGATGAGATACGAGTAAGCGAGATGCGAAGAGCTAGAAGTATTCGTCATTCCCTAGACTGACGGAGGAAGGAGTAGGGAATCTCTTTCGTTGCACGTCTGCGAGATTCCCTATCACGCTCGTCCCTCGCTGTAGGGAATGACGGTTCTTTTAGATACGAGTAAGCGGGATTCGAGATGCGAAGAGCGTGCTTAATCAGAGGGATACGCTGGAGACTAAAAACGATAATCATAGTTCGTGTTTTTCGTTACCCGTACCACGAATCTGTTTTTTGCTCTTCGCTACTCGTTTACTCGCATCCCGTATCTGCTTTTTGACCGCCGTCATTCCCTAGACTGACGGAGGAAGGAGTAGGGAATCTCCTTCGTTGCACGTCTGTGAGATTCCCTATCACGCTCGTTCCTCGCTGTAGGGAATGACGGTTCTTTAGATGTGAGGAAACGGGATTCGAGATGCGAAGAGCTAAGAGCGGATACGAGTAGACAAGATTAGGGATACAAAGAGCGTGTTCAATCTGAGTGAGCGAAACGTTAGAAACTAAATATGACGAATCACAGTTAATGCTTTTCGTTACTCGCTCACACCTAATCCGCTGCGGGCTCTTCGCTACTCGTTTACTCGCATCCCGTATCTGCTTTTATCTCTTCGCCACTCGTTTGCTCGAATCTCGAATCTGCCCTTAAAAAAGAAAAAGCCCGCAACTTTCGTTGCGGGCTTTGATTATGCGATGGACTTTTTGCTTAAGCAGTTAGCGCTAGGATAGAACCTGGTAGCACTAGGAAAACAGCGATTAGATAACCAGCTACGACTGCTTTGTTCTTCACAGCCATGTCTGAAATCATGTCTGCTGCTTTAACTGGTAGTTCACGTAGGAACGGAATACCAAAGATGAATACTGTTGCCATGATGTTGAACACTAGGTGTACTAGAGCAATCTGTAGTGCGAATACTGCGAACTCACCAGATACCGCTGTTGCTGCTAGTAGTGCTGTGATACACGTACCGATGTTTGCACCTAGAGTGAACGGGTAAACGTCACGTACTTTAAGAACACCTGAACCTACTAGCGGAACCATCAAGCTTGTTGTAGTCGAAGAAGACTGAACAAGAACAGTAACGATTGAACCAGAAGCGATACCGTGAAGTGGACCACGACCGATAGCGTTCTTTAGGATTTCACGAGCGCGGCCTACCATTAGGCTCTTCATTAGTTTGCCCATCACTGTGATAGCAACGAAGATAGTTGCGATACCAAGAACGATAAGTAGTACGCCACCTATTGTGTCACCGAATGTAGATAGTGGCTCTTTGATTGCACTTACTACAGGCTTAGTGATTGGTTTGATGAAGTTCAGGCCTTTCATGCTCATGTCGCCAGTTGCAAGCATTGGCGATACCAACCAGTGAGATACTTTCTCAAGAATACCAAACATCATCTCTAGCGGTAGGAAGATCATTACAGCTAGTAGGTTGAAGAAGTCGTGAATCGTTGCACTTGCAAACGCACGCTTAAACTCGTCCTTACAACGAACGTGGCCAAGACTAACAAGCGTGTTAGTTACCGTTGTACCGATGTTTGCACCCATGATCATAGGGATAGCAACTTCAACAGGTAAACCACCCGCAACTAAGCCAACGATAATAGATGTCACGGTGCTTGATGATTGGATAAGTGCGGTTGCAACCAAGCCGATCATTAAGCCTGCAACTGGGTGTGAAGCAAATTCGAAAAGAACCTTTGCTTGCTCGCCTGTTGCCCATTTAAAGCCAGTACCTACCATTGATACAGAAAGAAGTAGTAGGTAAAGCATGAATGCCAAGTTAGCCCAGCGTAGCCAGCGAGTAGTGCTCGAGATTGGCGCTGCTGCAGTAGTAGCTTGGTTCATAATGTTTTCTCCATGGACCGTTAAAGTCTGTGTTTGGTCTGTTAGTTAATCTGAGCGTGATGTTAGAGGGGAAATATTTCAGTAATATTACATTTTTATTGGTGCGGCTTTTTTTTGTGATGATTTGCTGTTTAAATATTTTGACAGCTAATTATATTGGTCTAAGTTTTTGTATTTTAAGGTTTTTATAACCTTTGGTTTATTGCGGGTTTGATCGAAAAAATTGAAAAAAAATCGATTTTCTATCATCGAATATGACAGTGTGAATCTTAATGTTTCGGTAAATGTATTGGTTTTTGTGTCTAACGGTTGTAAAAACCGAAGTTATTGAGGCGAGGTGTCATATTTGCTATAAAAGAGTGTCACATAACTCTATACGGCTTTAATCATGTCGCATCTTAATTACAACCACCTCTATTATTTCTGGATGGTGTGCAAGCAAGGTTCAATCACTAAAGCAGCTGAAGCGCTCTTCTTAACGCCTCAAACCGTCACCGGGCAAATTAAAGCTCTTGAAGAGCGAATGGATGGCAAGCTGACTAAACGTAACGGACGAAGTGTCGAGCCAACAGAACTTGGCCAACTGGTTTTCAAATACGCCGATCGTATGTTTGGTCTGAGCTATGAGATGCTGGATATCGTTAATTACAGCCAACACTCCAATATTCTGTTTGATGTCGGCGTTGCAGATGCGCTGTCAAAAAGGCTCGTCAGCAAGATCTTGATGTCGACCATTCCTGAAGATAACAGTATCCACTTACGCTGTTTTGAATCGACCCACGAAATGCTATTAGAACAGCTGTCGCAACATAAGCTCGATATGATCCTATCCGACTGCCCAGTTGACTCAAGCCAGAGCCCAGGGTTATTCAGTAAGAAACTGGGTGAGAGTGGTATGAGTTTTTTCTGTACAGGTAAGGTCGACAATGTAAGTTTCCCTGCAGTACTCGAACAGAGAAAGCTATTAATACCAGGTAGCCGCACTTCGATGGGGCGTAAGGTTTTGCAATGGTTTGATAGACAGGGTCTAAAACCGGATATTTTGGGCGAGTTTGACGATGCCGCATTAATGAAAGCCTTTGCTCGTTATCACCATGATGCCATTTTCTTAGCGCCGACACTCTACTTATCTGAAGTAGAAGAGGATACCTCGCTACAGATGTTGGGTGGTATTGATGAGCTGAAAGAAGAGTACTATGTCATTTTTGCTGAGAGGATGATCCAACATCCGGCAGTTAAAAATGTATGTGACGCAGATTTTAGTAATTTGTTCGAGTGAGTTAGTTTGTTAATGAATTGATATCGATTATCATAACTCAACAATATGCCGTAATTAGTACTGATAGCCCGTAGTTGGCGTTGAAGGTAGTAGGGAGCCAAACTATGAACTTGAAAGAAATGGAGAAAAACTCGGCACAAGCCGTTGTGTTGTTGAAAGCGATGGCTAACGAGCGCCGCCTACAGATTTTATGTCTATTACATGATAGCGAGTTATCGGTAGGTGAGTTGTGCAGCATGTTAGAGCTGAGCCAATCGGCTTTATCGCAACATTTAGCATGGCTAAGGCGAGATGGTTTAGTTGAAACACGTAAACAAGCTCAAACGGTTTACTACACATTGAGTAGTGAAGAGGTGAAGGCAATGATTACGTTACTGCATGGTATCTATTGTAAGAAATAGAGCGGTGTTGGATGTGAGTTTCAGAACACATGGATGTGTGTCATCACGGCCATCAAGAGAAAACGGCAAATCGCAGACATAAAAAAACCGGCCAAGGCCGGTTTTTTTCGTTTTGCTTTGAAATCAAGTATCTATTAAAGAGCTTTGATTGCAGCAGCGAAACGAGACTTATGACGAGCAGCTTTATTCTTGTGAATAAGGCCTTTAGTCGCCATGCGGTCTAGAAGTGGTGTAACTTCTACGAAAGCAGCAGTTGCAGCTTCTTTATCGCCAGCTGCGATAGCTGCGATAGTTTTTTTCATGTAAGTGCGCATCATAGAACGACGGCTAGCGTTGTGCTGGCGACGTTTCTCAGCTTGGATAGCGCGCTTCTTAGCAGATTTACTGTTTGCCAAGGGTCTAACTCCCAAAAACTTAGTTCGGTGACAATTTAAGGGCGAGGACTATCCCTCATTTGCGCTTAATTGTCAAATGATTTGTGCAAAAACCAATCGTAGCCAAACAAATTTTGGAATGGAAAGGTTATCGCGGTTAAGATGGCGGGGATTCTAACAGCATTTTTAGACCAATGCTAATAAATATGCTTCTAACGATCGGATAGTATTTATCCTCGCTTAGAACTAATCAATCAGTGTCAGAGGTTTTTGTGAGTAAACGACTATTAAAGTCAGGCATGATAGTAAGTGCGATGACTTTTGTTTCCCGTGTATTGGGACTTGTGCGCGACGTTGTCGTGGCCAATTTGATGGGTGCTGGGGCCAGTGCTGACGTTTTTTTCTTCGCCAATAAGATCCCTAATTTCCTACGTCGTCTGTTTGCTGAAGGCGCCTTCTCACAAGCCTTTGTTCCTGTTCTAACTGAGTATCACGCTGCGGGAGATAAAGATAAGACTCGCGAATTGATAGCTAGGGTGTCTGGTACGCTCGGGGTTCTGGTCTCGATTGTCACTCTTGTTGGTGTGATTGGTTCTGGTGCCATTACAGCACTGTTTGGTGCGGGTTGGTTTATCGACTGGCTTAATGGTGGTCCGTCGGCTCATAAATTTGAGTTAGCCAGTTTGATGCTCAAAATCACCTTTCCTTATTTATGGTTCATTACCTTCGTTGCTTTATCTGGGGCGATTCTTAATACCTTAGGTAAGTTTGCGGTCTCCTCTTTTACGCCTGTGTTCTTAAACGTCATGATCATAGGCTCTGCGCTTTTCATTGCACCGAATCTAGAGCAACCTGAAATTGGATTGGCGATTGGTGTCTTTTTAGGCGGCTTGGTTCAGTTTCTGTTCCAATTACCTTTTTTAATTAAAGAGGGCGTTTTAGTTAAGCCTAAGTGGGGTTGGCGCGATCCTGGCGTTGTTAAGATCCGTACTTTGATGATCCCTGCGCTGTTTGGTGTGTCAGTTAGCCAAATTAACTTGCTGTTTGATACCTTTATTGCCAGTTTCCTAGCTACAGGCTCTATCAGCTGGCTTTATTACTCTGACCGCCTTTTAGAGTTTCCATTAGGCTTGTTTGGTATTGCTATCGCAACCGTGATTCTGCCTGCGCTATCTCGTAAACATGTCGATGCACAAGGTGAGGGCTTTGCTCATACTATGGACTGGGGGGTGCGCATGGTTCTGTTGCTGGGGATTCCTGCTATGTTCGGCTTGATTGTGCTAGCGAAGCCTATGTTGATGGTGCTGTTCATGCGTGGTGAGTTTAGCCCTCATGACGTGGAGCAGGCTTCGATGTCTCTGGTCGCTTATGCGTCGGGTCTACTTAACTTCATGTTGATTAAGGTGCTAGCGCCGGGTTACTACTCACGCCAAGACACTAAAACCCCAGTTAAGTACGGTATTATCGCAATGGTAAGCAATATGGTGTTTAATGCCATCTTTGCTTATTTCTATGGTTACGTAGGTTTGGCGATTGCGACCGCGCTGTCGGCCTTTGTCAATATGGCACTGCTATATAGAGGCTTACATTTAGCTGGCGTTTACCACCTAACGAAAACGACTTTAGTCTTTAGCGGAAAGCTTTTACTTGCGGGTGGCGCAATGGTTGCTGTGATTTTATGGCAATTAGAGAGTATGCAACAATGGCTTGAGTGGAGCTTCAGTTACCGAGCGCTTATGCTCACTGGCTTGATTGCACTTGGCGGCTTTGCTTATATTGTCTCTGTGTTCGCTTTAGGTATCCGAGTAAAACATTTAAAAGCAGCGACAGAGTAATACTGATTAGTATATAATCCGTCGGTTTCACACAATGAATGATGCAAATAACAGATTTTAGCTGGTCGTAATGGAACTAATCCGAGGCATTCACAATATTAAAGCGCAGCATCACGGCTGTGTATTAACCATAGGCAACTTTGACGGTGTACATCTAGGACATCAGGAAGTACTGAGCCAGGTATCCAAGCAAGCTGCGGCATTGGGCTTACCCTCTGTCGTGATGACGTTTGAGCCTCAGCCCATGGAACTGTTTGCTCGTGACAAAGCCCCTGCACGTTTAACTCGCTTAAGAGATAAGTTCGTGCAGCTGAGTAAGCTGGATATTAGTCGTTTATTGTGTGTTAATTTTAACCACTACTTCGCGAACCTATCGGCGGATGCTTTTATTAAAGATCTGTTGGTGGACAAACTTGGTGTGAAGTTTTTAGTGGTGGGTGATGACTTCTGCTTCGGTAAAGGTCGCACCGGCAATTTCGCTATGCTTAAAGAAGCGGGTGAAAAATATGGTTTTGAGGTGGTTAGTACCCAAAGCTTCTGCTTAAACCAGCTGCGTGTAAGTAGCACTGAAATACGCAATGCTCTGGCGGTTGACGATTTAACCTCTAGCGCTGCCATGTTAGGGCGTGATTACAGTATCAGTGGTCGTGTGTCTCATGGGCGTAAACTGGGAAGAACTATAGGCTTCCCAACGGCGAATATCCCACTTAAACGTTGTGTCTCTCCAGTCTCTGGGGTGTATGTTGTTGAAGCAGTCGACATCGATGGTTCACCTGTCGGTGGTGTTGCAAATATCGGACAACGACCAACCGTAAATGGAGTTCGTCAGCAACTAGAAGTGCATTTTTTTGACTTTAAAGCCAATTTATATGGTAAACAGTTAGAAGTACGTCTTTTGCACAAATTGCGCGACGAGAAAAAGTTTGAATCGTTCGACGCACTAAAGAATCAAATAGAATTGGATGCTGAAGCAGCAAGGGTGTGGCTGCGTCAGCTAAAGAATTAATCGGTTGATTCCACCGATTAACATAATGTCTAACTTCGCCCAATATAACGGAATTAAGAATCGATGAGTGATTATAAAGATACCCTGAACTTACCTGAAACAGGGTTTCCAATGCGCGGTAATCTGGCAAATCGTGAGCCAGAAATGCTTAAGCGTTGGTACAAAGAAGATCTTTACGGCGAAATCCGTAAAGCGAAGAAAGGTAAAAAATCTTTCGTACTGCATGATGGCCCTCCTTACGCGAACGGCGATATTCACATTGGTCACGCGCTAAACAAGATTCTTAAAGACATTATTATTAAATCTAAGACTCTGTCTGGTTTTGATGCTCCATACATCCCAGGTTGGGACTGTCACGGTCTTCCTATCGAGCTGATGGTTGAGAAGAAAAAAGGCAAACCAGGTCAGAAGATCTCTGCTTCTGAGTTCCGTGAAGAGTGTCGTAAGTACGCTGCGGGCCAAGTTGAAGGTCAAAAAGAGAGCTTTAAACGTCTAGGTATCATGGGTGAGTGGGACAAGCCATACCGCACTATGGACTTCGGCACTGAAGCAAACATTATCCGCGCTCTAGGTAAAATTGCAGACAACGGCCACCTACTGAAAGGTTTCAAACCTGTTCACTGGTGTACTGACTGTGGTTCTGCTCTAGCGGAAGCGGAAGTTGAGTACAAAGATAAAGTTTCTCCATCAATCGACGTGAAATTCACAGCGGCTGATGAAGCTGCGCTAGTTTCTAAATTCAAGCTAGCTGAAGGTCACGAAGGCCAAGGCGATATCTCTATCGTTATCTGGACTACAACACCATGGACACTGCCTGCAAACCGCGCAGTATGTCTACGTGACGATCTTGAATACGTTCTAATCCAAGTAGAAGCGAATGGCGATCAAGCTGCACAGCGTATCATCGTTGCTTCTGAGCTAGCTAAAGACGTAATGGATCGTGCGGGTATCGAGCACTTCCATAACCTAGGCTTTGCAAGCGGCGCTGATCTTGAGCTAACTCAGTTCAACCACCCATTCTACGATTTCACTGTTCCTGCGATCCTTGGCGATCACGTAACAACGGATTCAGGTACTGGTGTGGTTCACACAGCACCGGGCCACGGTCAAGAAGACTTCGCGGTTGGTAACAAGTACGGTCTAGAAGTAGCAAACCCAGTAGGTTCAAACGGTGTTTACCTACCAGACACTGAGCTATTTGCTGGTCAACACGTATTTAAAGCGAACGACTCTGTACTTGAAGTACTGAAAGAGAAAGGCGCTCTATTACATCACCACGCTTACGAGCACAGTTACCCACACTGCTGGAGACACAAAACGCCAATCATCTTCCGTGCGACACCACAATGGTTCGTATCGATGGATCAAGCTGGCCTACGTGCTAAAGCTCTTGAGTCAATCAAGGGTGTTGAGTGGATGCCTGAGTGGGGTCAAAGCCGTATCGAAGGTATGATCGAAGGTCGCCCTGAGTGGTGTATCTCTCGTCAACGTACTTGGGGTGTGCCAATCGCTCTGTTCGTTCATAAAGAGACAGCAGAACTGCACCCGAACACGCTTGAGCTTATCGAGCAAGTTGCTCAACTTGTTGAGCAGAAAGGTATTCAAGCTTGGTGGGATCTAGAAATCTCTGATCTACTAGGCGAAGAAGCGGACAAATACGAGAAAGTACTAGATACGCTGGACGTATGGTTCGATTCAGGTGTAACACACTACTCAGTTGTGGACGCTCGTGAAGAGTACAACGGCAACAAAGCTGACCTATACCTAGAAGGTTCAGACCAACACCGTGGTTGGTTCCAATCTTCTCTAATTTCATCTATCGCGATGAAAGACGAAGCGCCATACAAGCAAGTGCTAACACACGGCTTCGTAGTAGATGGTAACGGCCGTAAGATGTCTAAATCTATCGGTAACGTTGTTGCACCTAAAGATGTAACCAACAAGCTAGGTGCAGATATCCTGCGTCTATGGGTTGCTTCTACAGACTACACAGGTGAAGTAGCGGTATCTGATGAGATCCTGAAGCGTTCAGCAGATGCTTACCGTCGTATTCGTAACACAGCGCGTTTCTTCCTAGCGAACTTGAACGGTTTCAACCCAGAAACTGACCTAGTTCCAGCTGAAGAGATGGTGGCACTAGACCGTTGGGCTGTAGGCCGCGCACAAGCTGCACAAGAAGAGATCGTGAAAGCATACGGTGAGTACAACACTCACGGTGTAACTCAACGTCTAATGCAGTTCTGTTCTATCGAGATGGGTTCTTTCTACCTAGATGTAATCAAAGACCGTCAGTACACAGCGAAGAAGGGCGGCCACGCTCAACGCAGCTGTCAAACTGCGCTTTACTACATCGTAGAAGCTCTGGTTCGTTGGATGGCACCTATCATGTCGTTCACAGCAGACGAAATTTGGAACGAAATGCCAGGTCAACGTGACAAGTTCGTATTCACAGGTGAGTGGTTCGAAGGTCTATTTGGCCTAGCGGAAGGCGAAGAGCTAAGCAACGAATTCTGGACTGAAATCCAATCTGTTCGTGGCGCAGTGAACAAGCTTCTTGAAGATGCTCGTAAAGAGAAAACTATCGGCGGCGCACTGCAAGCTGAAGTGACTCTGTACGCAGACGATGCACTAGCAGCGAAAATCAACAAGCTAGAAGACGAACTACGTTTTGTTCTTCTAACTTCAGCTGCTGTTGTTAAGCCTCTAAGCGAGAAGAGCGATGCAGCACAAGCGACAGACCTTGAAGGTCTATTCGTTGAAGTTGCAGCGACAGAGAACGAGAAGTGTGACCGTTGTTGGCACCACACGCCAGACGTTGGCACAATCGAAGGTCACGAGAAAGTGTGTGGTCGTTGTGTGACTAACGTTGCTGGTGAAGGTGAAGTGCGTAAGTTCGCATAATCTAAAGCAGTGATTAATTGAACTTTGCTTAGTTTTTATAGCCCCAGTATCTACTGGGGTTATTTTTAGCTGGGATAAAATGCCGAGTGATACGGCTGGTCATTTTTATGCAGTGGCGCGCAACATCAAAGCGGATGGAGGTTCAGCCATCATATTGGTCTTTCATGTGTGCATCTCGCTGTATAGAATAGAGAAGTTCATAGATTTATAGGAATAAGCATGAGTGATTTTTCACTAAAGCAGTCGGGCGTACGTTGGTTATGGCTGGCTTTATTGGTCTTTCTCGCGGACATTGGCATCAAGCTGTTTGTGATGGACAATATGGGTTACGGCTGGGCAAACCGTATTGAGGTATTGCCATTCTTTAACTTCTTGTATGTTCATAACTACGGTGCTGCTTTCAGCTTTTTGAGTGATCAAGGTGGCTGGCAACGTTGGCTGTTCACAGGTATCGCGTTTGTAGTTACGGGTATGCTGACCTACTGGATGAGCAAACTGCCGGCGACAGAGAAGTGGAATAACATCGCTTATGCAATCATCATTGGTGGTGCGGTAGGTAATGTATTTGACCGAGTTGTTCACGGCTTTGTTGTGGATTACTTAGACTTCTACTGGGGCACATACCACTGGCCTGCATTTAACCTTGCTGATATGGGTATCTGTATCGGTGCTGCGATGATCATCTTAGATGGATTCCGCAAAAAGGATGAGAGCAAATAAGCTCTACAAGTCACTTAATGACTCACAGAATATAATAGCCCTAAGCGCTGTCGGTTGATTCCGGCGGCGCTTTTTGTTTATTCTCTGTGAGGAAAAATAATAATTGATACAACCCAAGGAAAGTAACGTGACAGCAATTAAGAATGACTCAGCAGTAACACTTCATTTTACGATTAAGATGAAAGACGGTTCCGTTGCTGACAGTACTGAAAACATGGGCAAGCCAGCTAAATTTGTAATGGGTGATGGTAGCTTGAGTGAGAACTTTGAGCAGTGCCTATTAGGACTTGAAGCGGGTACGCAAAAGTCGATTGATTTAAAAGCAGAAGATGCGTTCGGTTTGCCTAACCCAGATAATGTTCATCACATGGATCGCGCACGTTTTGCTGGCGACACTGAGATTGAAGTCGGCACTATCATGGCTTTCTCTGGTCGTGATGGTATGGAAATTCCAGGCATCATTACTGACATTGCTGGCGACTCTGTCACTGTGGACTTTAACCATCCACTGGCAGGCCAAGACGTGACGTTTGACGTTAATATCTTAGCGGTAGAATAGACGGCGATTCATCTTTGCCAACAATTCGAAGCTTCACTGTTTTTGCGCTTCCCTGTAGAATGCCCGCTTCGCTAAACGCGAACTGTAGAATGATCTTGGTCGCGCTGTAAGCGATTCGCAATAAAAGAACTGAGCAATAAAATGAAAATAATGTTAGCTAATCCGCGTGGATTTTGTGCCGGTGTTGATCGAGCGATCAGTATCGTAGAACGCGCACTGGAATTGTATCAACCACCGATTTATGTTCGTCATGAAGTGGTGCACAACCGTTTTGTTGTCGAAGGTTTGAAACAGCGCGGTGCGATTTTCGTGGAAGAGCTTCATGAAGTGCCAGACGATAGCATTGTTATCTTTTCTGCTCACGGCGTGTCTCAAGCGGTTCGTAAAGAGGCCAAAGAGCGCGACCTAACGGTTTTTGATGCGACTTGTCCTCTGGTAACCAAAGTACATATGGAAGTGGCTCGTGCGAGCCGTAAAAATATGGAAGTGGTTCTGATTGGTCACGCAGGTCACCCTGAAGTTGAAGGTACCATGGGCCAATACGCTAGCGATACTGGTGGCATGTACTTGGTTGAGAAACCAGAAGATGTGTCAAAGCTAGTGGTCAAAGATCCAAGCAACCTTCACTATGTAAGCCAAACAACACTGTCTGTTGATGAGACGGCTGATGTGATCGAAGAGTTGCGTCGCGTGTTCCCTGAGATCCAAGGCCCACGTAAAGACGATATCTGCTATGCAACACAAAACCGTCAAGATGCGGTTCGTGATATGGCGAACGATGTTGATGTGGTGATTGTTGTTGGTTCTAAGAACTCATCAAACTCAACACGCTTGAAAGAGCTGGCTGAGAAGCTCGGTACTCCAGGCTACTTAACGGATTGCCCAGAAGACATTCAACCAGAGTGGGTTGAAGGTAAAAAGAAAGTCGGCGTGACGGCGGGTGCTTCGGCGCCAGAAGAACTGGTTAATCAAATTCTAGATCGTATCCGCGAGCTAGGTGCTGAAGGTATCGAAGAGATCCAAGGCCGCGAAGAGAACATGTTCTTCGAAGTACCAAAAGAGCTTCAGATTAAACAAGTTGATTAATCATCGCGTTTGATGAAAGTTTTGAACTAAAAAGCCAACCTTTGCGTTGGCTTTTTTGATCTTGTTGTCAGTGAGTTGAAGTACATTGAACGAAAAGGTTAGTGGATACCAAGCTGTTCTTTGAGAGTCTTCAGGTAGCGACGACTAACAGGTACTTCAAAGCCAGTTAGAGTGATGATCTCCGCAAGACCGTTTTCCAGAAGCTTGATCTCTTGGATCGCTTTTATATTTATCAAATATTGTCGATGACAACGGATCAGATCGGTCTTCTCTTCCAGGACTTTTAGAGTCAGTTGAGAAGAGGCGGTTTGTGACGCGCTGCGAACGTGAACACCACTCAGGTCAGAATAGGCGCACTCGACCGTTTGGCTTGCCATGATCACAATGCGGTTGTGACCGATACACGGAATCTGCTCCAAGTGTGATGGCGCAATAGCATTGATGTCTTGTTCAGGCGGTTGTTGGCTCTGCTTAATCACCTTACATAAACGTGAAACGCTTTTGTTTAGTCTGCATGGTTCAACCGGTTTGAGGAGGTAATCGAAGGCGTTATCCTCAAAGGCTTGAATCGCATATTGGTCGTAAGCGGTAACGAACACCACGTAGGGCATGTTCTCAGGGTCGAGCATACTCAGTAGCTCGATACCGGTGATCTGCGGCATTTGAATGTCTAAATAAACGACGTCTGGTTTGAGGTGGTTGATCTGCTTTAGCCCTTCGATGGCATTACTCGCTTGACCTATCACATCCACTTTTTCTGTTTCAGTGAGCAGCTCAATCAACTCTTCACGAGCGAACAGCTCATCATCTATGACTAATGCCTTTAACATCCAATTACCTTAATTCCAATCTACTGTGTCAGTATACGCTGTTATGTTGAATCGCGCGTTACAGCGCCTTTGGAATGATAAAGCTCATACGCGTAAATTGCTGTGGCTGAGATTCTATTTTTAGAGCAGAGTCTTGTCCAAAGAAATTGGTTAGGCGTTTGTCCACGATCTCCATACCTAAGCCTACATGATCGCTACTTGGCTTTTCGTAGCTGCCTGCGTTGTCTTCCACTGTGATTCGGTAGTTGCCTTGATGGAGTTCGCTATAGATCTTTACTGTTCCCCCCTCAAGAAGATTAGATATCCCGTGCTTGATGGCGTTCTCAACCAGAGGTTGAAGGGTAAAGCTTGGTAGTTCGACCTCATAAAGCTGAGGGTCAATATCCCATTCAATTTCTAAGCGATCGGTAAAACGCGCTTTCTCGATCGTGAGGTAGGCATTAACGTGCGCTAACTCATCTTTCAGTTTGACGGTGTTGATGTTCTGTTTGAGGTTACTTCTAAAGAAGTGTGATAAATGCTGAATCAGCTCTCGCGCTTTATCTGGTTCACGCCTTGTGACTGCACTGATAGTATTCAGAGCATTGAATAAGAAGTGTGGATTGACTTGCGCATGCAGTAGTTTAATTTCAGCCTGCGTCAGCAAGGTTTGCTGTTGTTGATAGTTGCTAAACAGAATCTGGCTCGATAGCAGCTGAGCGATACCTTCACCCATCGACATATTGATGGTCGAAAAGAGTTTAAGCTTCGGCTCGTAGAGTTTGATGGTTCCGACAACCTCGTTCCCCGCACGCAGTGGGATAATCAAAGCAGAGCCTAGCTTACAATCTGCTGAGAGGGAACACTGATATGGGTTCTCTTTGCCATCTAAGTAGATGATGTCGTTCTTCTCCATTGCCGTTAAAGTGCTTTGAGACGAGATCGGAGTATTAGGGATATGGTGCTCATCGCCAATACCAACAAACGCGAGAATCTTCTCTCTATCGGTAATTGCCACTGCGCCAACGTTGGTCTCTTCATAAATAATACGAACAATCTTTTGTGCGTTGTCTGAGTTAAAGCCGCCATGAAGAATACCAACCGAGCGCTCGGCAATGGTCAGTGCGCGGCGCGAAAAGGTCGCAGAGTATTTTTCAAAGATGGTTTTTCTGTCTTGGATGATGCTCATGAACAGCGCAGCACCGACTGAGTTTGCAATGATCATTGGCGCTGCAATGTCGGACACCAGAGCGTAGGCTTGGGCGAATGGCTTAGCGACCGCTAACAGAATCAGCATCTGAATGATTTCAGCAAACAGGGTGACGGAAAACACCACCATCGGATTGAACAGCTGACTCGCTTTGTTCTTACGCACCAGATAGACGTGCAGTAAGCCACCGATTAAGCCCTCTGCTGTGGTCGATATGGCACATGCAAGGTCTGTGAAGCCACCTAAGGTGTAGCGATGGATACCGCCAGTTAAACCGACGGCAAAGCCAACTACAGGCCCACCAAACAGGCCGCCCATTACAGCCCCCATTGCGCGTGTGTTAGCGATGGCATCGTTGATCTGCAAGCCAAAGTAAGTGCCCATAATGCAGAACAGTGAGAACAGTATATAACAACTGACTTTATGACTGAGTCGTGAAGAGATACTCAGCAGTGGCAGGATCAGCGGTGTTTTGCTGATCATATAAGCCAGTACCAAATAGACACAGGTTTGTTGAAGTAGCGAGAGAATCAGTTCCATATATCCACTAATAAAAAGTTCTGTATGGGTTGAGGCGAAGCGACATAAGCTTTATGCACGAGGTAATACCGCATTGGTTATAGGTATAGTTTAAGGGTCATCTACCCAGTAACGCAAAGCCCATCACTAGGATGGGCTTTGTAGAGTTTCCAACCTTAATTTAAGTTGGAGCAAGCGAAGGGGTTTGCACCCGATAAGCTAGGCTGTTTTTGTTACGCCTTTTGCTTCTTTTTCTTCATCAGCAAGGTCAGTTTCGCCTTTGCCTTTTGAAATCTTAATCACGTAAGCTGCAACACCTAGTGCACTAATCACACCAACGATAGTTGAGATTTGCATTGGTAGACCGAAGCCCAGCTGGCTGTTGTTCAGGATGAATGTGATACACACAGACGTCATGAAGATAGCTGGAACCGTCGTTACCCAGTGCAGTTTGTTGTGACGTAGTAGGTAAGCTGACGCTGTCCACAGCATCATTACTGCTGTTGATTGGTTAGCAAAACCGAAGTAGCGCCAGATGATACCGAAATCAACTTGAGTCAGGATACCACCGATAACGAACAGCGGTAGCGCCATCAGTAGACGGTTACGCAGTGTCTTCTGTTCCATGTTGAAGTACTCAGCAAGGATAAGACGGCTTGAACGGAATGCTGTGTCACCAGATGTGATTGGTAGGATAACCACACCTAGGAAAGCAAGGATACCGCCAAATACACCTAGCAGACCAAATGAAGCGCTGTATACCACATTACCTGGACCACCATTTGCTACTGCTTCAGATAGTGACTCAACTGAACCGAAGAACGATAGTGCAAGTGCACACCAGATAAGAGCGATGATGCCTTCACCAATCATTGCACCGTAGAATACGAAGCGACCGTTCTTCTCATTTTCCATACAACGCGCCATTAGTGGAGACTGAGTTGCGTGGAAGCCAGAGATAGCACCACAAGCGATAGTGATGAATAGAGCAGGCCAAAGTGGTAGGTCGTTCGGGTTCATGTTAGTGAACATGTCGCTGATTTCAAAACCACCCATGATTTGGTGTTCATCAGAGAAGCCAATTGCTGTGATTAGGCCAACAGACATAAAGATAAGCAGCGCGCCGAACAGTGGGTAGAAGCGACCAATGATTTTATCAACAGGGACAATTGTTGCGATGATGTAGTAAGCGAAGATAACCACAACCATCGTTGTTGCAGACATCGCGAAGTCAGTTTGGTCGTTTACTAGGTTCGTGATCATGCCTGCTGGAGCTGATACGAATACCACGCCCACAAGAAGAAGCAGAACAATGGCAAAGATATTCATAAAGTGTTTTGCGCCATTGCCTAGGTAACGTCCTGTGATGGTTGGAACCGAAGCACCGCCATTACGGATAGATAGCATACCTGAGAAGTAGTCGTGCACGGCACCTGCGAAGATACAACCGAGCACAATCCAAAGCATTGCTGCTGGGCCGTATAAGGCACCCATGATAGGGCCGAAGATTGGACCAACACCTGCAATGTTAAGCAGTTGCACAAGGTAAACCTTTGGTGTCGACATTGGAACGTAATCCACACCATCTTGTTTTGTATGAGCCGGAGTTTGGCGTTTTTCGTTTATGCCGAACACCTTCTCAATGAAAGTGCCATAAAGAAAGTAACCGCCGATGAGTGCCGCAACACAGGTTAGAAACCACATCATAATCTGTTATCCCTGAATGTATTAATTAAGTCAGGGTGGATAATAAGCGAGCAGTTGGCGAGAAGCTTGTGCTTAAGACGTTAGTGGTCGTATAGCGATTTAAGTGGCGCTGTGGTTGATTGAGTGGTTTTCAGATTTGTTAAGCGGTTGGGTGTCAGGGTAAGTGGTTTTGTCTCGAACTAAGCGGCGACTTAGGGGAAGCTGTGGACATTTTAGCGGGTTAAGCGGAGAATCGAGATACGTCGGCTAGTGATAGCACCTAATGAATAATAAGAAGATAAGGGATTCAAATGAAGAAAGTAACCGTAGCCTTGCTATTGGCTCTAGGTATGGCAGGGTGCGCGACAAACGTGCAAGACTTAGCAGCTGAGGGAAATTGGCAAGAGATTGGCTACCGTGATGGCGTAAGAGGTAACACTCAGCGTTCCTATTCTGAGATGACTAAGCTAGGCGCAGTCGATCAAGCGGCATACAGCGAAGGTTACTACCAAGGTGTCAGTGAATACTGTAACCCTAACTATGCTTATCAGATCGGTCTTTCTGGTCAGGTTTATGAAGGTGTCTGTTCTGGTACTGAAGATGCGCAGCGCTTTCGTATGGAGTGGCAACGAGGCTGGGATGAGTTCTCGAACGAGCACTAAGCTGATACACATCATCAAAAAAGCACCGATTCGTCGGTGCTTTTTGTATTCAGTCTTTGCTAGTTAGACTGGTTATGTTCAACCGCTTTACGAAGAAATCCATCTTGCTTCTTAAGTTGTTGCTTCGCGACTTCTAGCTCTAGCCCGGTGAGTATCATTAAAATTGCCAGTTTCACGTCGTAGCTGGTCTTCTCAAGCGTTTCTCTTGCTACCTCTTTGTCGCAATCTGTAGCTTGCATAACAATACGGGCAGCGCGCGCCACTAGTTTCTCATTGGTGGCTTTAACATCCACCATTAGGTTTTGATAGCTTTTTCCAATGCGGATCATACTGGCAGTGGTCAGCATGTTGAGCACCAGTTTTTGAGCGGTGCCTGATTTGAGACGGGTCGAGCCAGTGAGCGCTTCAGGGCCCACCACTGGGCTGATAGGAATTTTAGCCAACTGAGCGATAGGTGAGTCAGGGTTACAAGAGAGTGACACCGTGGTCGCGCCAATCTCATTGGCGTATTTGAGCGCACCAATCACATACGGAGTGCGACCGCTCGCTGCAATGCCAACGACGACATCTTTGGCATTAAAGTGAATGGCTTTAAGATCCTCAACACCGAGAGTGAGTGAGTCTTCTGCTCCCTCTTTTGCTTTTAATATCGCTTCTGGGCCTCCTGCAATTAGTCCGATAACGAGCTGGTCGGAAACGCCAAATGTCGGCGGGCACTCTGAAGCGTCGAGTACGCCGAGTCGGCCACTGGTGCCAGCGCCCATATAGATAAGGCGACCGCCGTTACGAAAGGCGTCGGCGATATGGTCAACTGCGTTGGCTATCTGTGGTAGCTCACTTTCGATGGCGAGTGGTACCTGTTTGTCTTGTTGGTTGATTTTCTCTACTACTTCCAGAGAGGAGAGCAGATCAATGTCCATGGTTTCAGGGTTTCTACCCTCAGAGACTAAGTGTGATAGTGCTGAAATAAGAGCGTCGTTACTCATAAATATCCTTAAATCTAATCTCTATTGATGGTCAGTTTGCGCGGTACAGCACGCCAAGAGAAGCGCTTTGTGAAGCTCCTGTCACCTCGGGAAGGTTGCTTGGTAGCTTATGTACGTAACGTTGAGCCAGCCATGCAAATGCCATGGCTTCCATGTAATCGGCATCGACTCCTTTAGCGGAAGTCGAACTCACTTGCCAGTCAGGAAGCAGCTTCGCAAGGCGCTCCATCAAAAGTGGGTTTCTGACACCTCCACCACATACATATAAGGCAGGGGATGAGCCAGATTGATGCTTCACGACTTCATTAGCTATGGTGATGGCACTGTACTCACAAAGGGTGCGCTGTACATCGGGTACCAATATTGCTGGCAATGACTTTAATTTGTTTTCTAGCCACGGCAGATTGAACAGCTCTCGCCCTGTGCTTTTCGGTGGTAGCTCGGCAAGGTAGGCTTCTTCAAGCAGTAAATTCAGTAGCGCCGAATTTACTTGGCCACTGCGAGCAAACTCGCCATCTTGGTCGTACTTTTTACCGCAGTGTTTGTTTATCCAAGCATCCATCAACATGTTGCCCGGGCCTGTGTCATAACCCAGCGTTGGTTTGTCTGGTTGAAGTACTGAAATATTCGATATTCCACCAATGTTCAGTACCACTACGCTGCTCTCTTTGGCCTCAAATATGGTTCGATGAAATGCAGGTACCAAAGGGGCTCCTTGTCCACCCAACGCCATGTCTTTGCGACGAAAATCGGCTACAACATCAATATTGGTTTTCGTCGCAATGATATTGGCATCACCTAACTGCATAGTAAATGGGTGATTCCCACTAGGCTGGTGAAACACGGTTTGGCCATGGTTGCCAATTGCGGTGATTTGAGAGGCGCAGATATCATGCTTTGATAGCAGCCGTAGAACCGCATCTGCAAACAAATGACCAAGCTGGTGGTCAAGCTCGCCTATCGCGATCAGGTTGGTCTGCTGGCCGATACAGACATCAAGCAGCTGTTTTTTTGTCTCTTCGGGCATAGGGAATTCGTCGTGGGCAATCAGCCTAATTTGCTGGTCGTCGATACTGACCAAAGCGGTGTCGATACCGTCCATACTGGTCCCAGACATAACCCCGATGTATAGCTCTTTATGATCCATTCCTAAACTCTTCTGACCGTGAATTAAAAACATTGTAATGCAAATTCAAACGGAATAATCTCGTGAAGATTATCAATTTTGGCTTAGTAAGGGATAAATATGGGACCGTTGTGGGTAGATGTTGAAGGCTGCGAGCTCACTGCTGAAGATAGAGAAATTCTTGAGCACCCAACCGTAGGTGGGTTGATCTTTTTTGCTCGTAACTATCATGACAGCAAGCAGCTAGCGGCACTCACCAAAGAGATCCGAAAAGCGGCTAAACGACCTATTCTCATAGGTGTCGATCAAGAGGGCGGCCGAGTACAACGCTTTCGCGATGGTTTCTCCATTATTCCTGCAGCGCAAGAGTTCGCCAAACACAACAACGGTGAACAATTGGCTGAGCAAGCTGGTTGGTTGATGGCAGCAGAATTAGTGGCTCATGATATCGATTTGAGCTTCGCGCCAGTATTGGACAAAGGTCATCAATGCAAAGCGATTGGTAATCGTGCCTTCGGTGAGGACATCGATACTATTGTTCGTCACAGTAGCGCCTTTATCCGTGGGATGAAAAGCGTCGGAATGGCTACGACGGGCAAACACTTTCCAGGTCATGGCGGTGTGATTGCAGACTCTCACCTAGAGACACCTTATGATCCAAGAGAAGATATCTTTGAAACTGATATGGCGATCTTTAAGGCTCAAATTGAGGCTGGCATTTTGGATGCGATGATGCCTGCACATGTGGTTTTTTCTCACTATGATGATAAACCAGCCAGCGGTTCACACTATTGGTTACAAGAGGTGTTGAGAAAACAGCTTGGATTTAAAGGGCTAGTTTTCTCTGATGATTTGACGATGGAAGGTGCGGCGATCATGGGTGGTCCGGCACAAAGAGCGCAAGCCGCCTTGGATGCTGGATGTAACATGGTGTTGATGTGTAATAAGCGAGATGCACAAATAGAGGCTTTAGATAAGCTAGAGATACAAAGTGTTCCCCTTGCGCACTCTTTATTGAAAAAACACACCTTCGACCTTTCAACGCTACAGTCAGATGTTCGATGGAAAGAGGCTTCTGAGCAGATGAAGCGTGTTTTAGATAACGGGCAATAAATAGACACTTTTTAAGTTTTGCTAAGGCGATATGAGAAATATCGCCTTTTTTGTATCTATAAAGACTGATTTCTAACCCTTTTCTTGTTTTCTTTCCATAAATCTTAGGTGTAAATTTATTTTTACATTAAATGTTTTTTATTATTTACACTTGCAATCGTTTCTATAGCTGTTATTTTAGTTTTCAAAGATTGTTAGCCCATATTGGTTGCTTGGGTGTAAAGAAAAGAATACAGGTTGAGTTATGCAGAAAAGTGAATTAAGCAATGTCAATATCATCGACGAACAGGTACTGATTACTCCGGACGAGTTAAAAGCAAAATTACCTCTGAGTGATAATGCTCGTCGTTTTATTCAAGAGTCTCGTCAAACTATCGCCAACATCATCCACAAGAAAGATCACCGTATGCTAGTGGTGTGTGGTCCTTGTTCGATTCATGATGTTGAAGCTGCTAAAGAGTACGCAAAACGCCTGAAAGCACTTTCTGAAGAGCTAAGTGATCAACTGTACATCGTAATGCGCGTGTACTTCGAAAAACCACGTACAACTGTTGGTTGGAAAGGTCTAATCAATGACCCGCATCTAGACGGCACATTTGATATCGAGCATGGTCTTCACGTTGGTCGTGAACTGCTGGTTGAACTGGCAGAGATGGAAATCCCACTAGCGACTGAAGCTCTTGACCCAATCAGCCCACAATACCTAGCAGACACATTTAGCTGGGCGGCGATCGGTGCTCGTACTACTGAATCTCAAACTCACCGTGAGATGGCAAGTGGTCTATCTATGCCAATCGGCTTCAAAAACGGTACTGATGGCAACCTAGGTACTGCGATTAACGCGATGCAAGCGGCTTCTTCAAGCCACCGTTTCATGGGTATCAGCCGTGAAGGTCAAGTTGCGCTACTTACAACTCAAGGTAACCCAAATGGCCATGTGATCCTTCGTGGTGGTAAGCAGACCAACTACGATTCTGTTTCGGTGCATGAGTGTGAAGAAGAGCTATCAAAAGCAGGTCTAGGTGCTGCACTTATGGTTGATTGTAGCCACGCTAACTCTCGCAAAGACTTCCGTCGTCAACCACTGGTTGCTGAAGACGTAATCCACCAGATTCGTGAAGGCAACAAATCAATTATCGGTTTGATGATTGAAAGTCACCTTAACGAGGGCAACCAATCTTCTGACATTCCTCTCGATCAGATGAAATATGGCGTTTCAATTACCGACGCGTGTATCAATTGGGATTCAACTGAGGCACTATTGAAGCGTGCACACACGGAACTAGTCCCATTCTTGGAAAATCGTCTAAAAGGCTAGTGCCAGCACAAATCGAGGCTTAAGGATTAGAAAGGAAGAAGAATGGCCGTTGAACTGAACGAATTACGCGACCAAATTGACGTTGTCGATAAACAGATGTTAGAGCTTCTTGCTCAGCGCTTGGCGCTGGTTGAGAAAGTAGGTGAGGTGAAAAGCGAGCACGGTTTACCGATTTATGTGCCTGAGCGTGAGGCTGCAATGCTTGCATCTCGCCGTGCAGAGGCTGAAAAATTAGGTGTGCCGCCACAGCTTATTGAAGACATTCTGCGTCGTACTATGCGTGAGTCGTACGCAAGTGAAAAGGATTCGGGCTTTAAGTGTCTGAACCCTGAACTGCGTTCAGTTGTTGTTATCGGTGGTAACGGCCAGCTGGGTGGTCTATTTGGGCGTATGTTCAAGCTATCTGGCTACGATGTAAAAGTGCTAGGTAGTAGAGACTGGGACAAGGCTGATGAGTTGCTGAAAGATGCTGGTCTTGTTGTAGTTACAGTTCCAATCCATCTGACAGAAGGCGTGATTGATAAGCTGGGCAACTTGCCTAGTGACTGTATTCTGTGTGACTTAACATCGATCAAGTCTAAGCCATTGCAACGCATGTTAGCGGTTCACCAAGGCCCTGTAGTGGGTCTACACCCAATGTTCGGCCCGGATGTGCCAAGCCTTGCAAAGCAGGTGATTGTTTACAGCGATGGCCGCGGTCAAGAAAGCTACCAATGGTTGTTAGAGCAATTCGCTATCTGGGGTGCAAGCCTATGCAGCATGGATGCTCAAGAACACGATCACGGTATGACGTTAATCCAAGCGCTGCGCCATTTTACTTCATTTGCTTACGGCCTACACCTAAGTAAAGAGAACCCGAATATTGATCGCCTGCTTCAATTGAGTTCACCAATCTACCGTCTTGAAATTGCGATGGTTGGTCGTCTGTTTGCCCAAGACCCGAACCTGTACGGGGATATTATTCTCTCCTCAGACGAGAACATTGCGATGATTCGCCGCTTCCACCACTGCTTTGGTGAAGCTCTGAAGATTCTGGAAGGCAAAGATAAAGCTCAATTCGTGGAAAGCTTTAATGAAGTGAGCGAGTGGTTTGGTGATTACTCTCAGCAGTTCTTGCAAGAGAGCCAAAGTCTTCTTAAGCAAGCACATGACTCGATTCATCGCGGCTAGCCTGCGCTGGAGTTAGCTCAAATAATATTGAGTCAAGAATAGATAGAAAAAGAGCCACCTAATTTAGGTGGCTCTTTTTTTATTTAACTATCATTGATTTAAAAGTAATTGGCCTATTGTAGGTAAAAAGATCATCATAGGCTAAAAGCTCTTAATCCTTAGTTGGTTGCGAGTGTTGTCTTTGCCTTGGTCTCATCACTTGATACGGTTTCAATCGATGAGTTGGTGTAAGGCACGTTAGTCAGGTTGATTTGCAGACGTACAACATTATCGATCAGCTGAACCAGAGGTCCCCACTTCACCTTCTTCTCTTTCTCAAATACGTAGTTAAAGTTCTCTGGTGTCCAATCCATCAAGTATTGTGGATTCAAAGAGCGCCCCAAAAAGCGTACTTCGTAATGCAGGTGTGGGCCGGTTGAGTTTCCTGAGTTACCACAGCTTGCAATCACATCACCCTTACTCACAAACTGACCGCTGCGAACCTTAAACTTCTGCAGGTGAGCGTAAGAGCTCATGAAGCCAAAAGAGTGGCGCATGGTCAGGAAGTTACCAAAGCCTTTCTTACTCGGGCGCACGGTTTCAATGACACCGTCAGCAGGAGCAAGGATATCTTCACCGCGCTTACAGGTGAGATCGATACCGGTGTGAGTATGACGCTTGCCTGTAATAGGATTGATACGACTTCCGTATGATGATGAGATGCGCTGATAAGCCATTGGGCTATCGTTAGGGATTAAGCGGAACATGGTTGCACGTACCGCCGAGTCAATGGCCGCAGCGTCGATTCGCTCTTCAAGAGAGGTCTCATCGTTAACCAGTTCTTCATCGGCAAGGCCAAGTACTGACTCAACGTCGAATACACGCTTGCCGAGCAGTTGAATAGTGCCTTCTTTTTCTGTTAGAGCTTGTGCTAATGAGTGATTGGTTTCAATCTGCTCATCATACATAAACTCCATATTGTCTTTCTCAACAATCAAAGTCTCGATCAGCTTCTGTGCATCATGGGCCTGATCAGAGGCGTGTTGCTCAGATGCAGATAGCTTCTGCTGACCGTCGTAATGTAGATAGATTGCACCGCTAATTAAAAGGGGAACGGAAAAGATTGCAGAGGTACAAATGAGCACGGCTTTACGGCCGAAGTAAAATGTCTGCTCCCCTTGGTTAGAAGGAACAGTAATCGAAATTTTCTGAGACATGATGACGTATTAAATAAAAATGATTCGAAGAGCGTGCTCTATTCGGCAGACTCTTCGCCTAAATCTGTTAGATGTTCTATTTCTCGATAAAGTAACTCATCATCGCCAACGTTCAGCTCCACAAGGCGCTTAAGGTGGCTGATACTATCAATATCTAAATGCTCTATGCGTAAGCGCACTGAGGTATTGATGGTAGAGACAATAGAGGCTTCTAGTTGAATGTCGATATCACTGTCTGTTAATTGAAAACTAAGTTGAACAGGCAAGTGATGGTCTAATTGATGATGGTTTTCACAATCTATCAGTAAGCCTTGTAGTGACAAGTCTTGTATCGTGCCATCAACCACTAAGGTATCTTGGGTTAATTTGGTAGCGACTTGATAAACAATCCTTGAGAATCGACGCCTTTCTATCATAGATACTTCCTCATCTATAGGTTTGGAATGTCGTATCATATAAGGCCGCTAATTTAGCGGCCTTATAATAAATTACAAGCGAAACTTACTTAGTTACACGCTTGTATTTGATACGGTGTGGTTCAGCTGCTTCAGGACCAAGAGTCTTCTTCAACCATTCCATATATTCATTGTAGTTACCTTCGTAGAAGTTAACTTGACCTTCATCACGATAGTCAATGATATGCGTAGCGATACGGTCTAGGAACCAACGGTCGTGCGAGATAACCATTGCACAGCCAGGGAACTCTAGTAGTGCTTCTTCTAGCGCACGTAGTGTTTCAACATCAAGGTCGTTGGTTGGCTCATCGAGTAGCAGTACGTTACCGCCAGTCTTAAGTAGCTTAGCCAGGTGAACACGGTTACGTTCACCACCAGAAAGCTCGCCGATAATCTTCTGTTGGTCTGAACCTTTGAAGTTAAAGCGAGAACAGTATGCACGAGCTGGGATTTCGAAGTTGTTGATCTTGATGATATCAGCGCCTTCAGAGATCTCTTGGAATACCGTCTTCGTGTCATCCATGCTGTCACGGAATTGGTCAACCGAAGCCAGTTTCACTGTTTCACCTAGCTCAACAGTACCTGAATCAGGCTGTTCTGTGCCGCTTAGCATCTTGAATAGCGTTGATTTACCCGCGCCGTTAGCACCGATGATACCAACGATAGCACCCTTAGGCATGCTGAACGATAGGTCATCGATAAGAACACGTCCGTCGAAAGACTTAGTCAGGTTCTTCACGTCGATAACTTTGTCACCTAGACGCTCACCTGGCGGGATGAATAGCTCGTTAGTTTCGTTACGCTTCTGACGATCGCCGCTTTGTAGTTCTTCAAAACGAGCCATACGCGCTTTAGATTTAGACTGACGACCTTTCGGGTTTTGACGAACCCACTCAAGTTCTTTCTCGATGGTCTTCTGGCGAGCTTTCTCTTGAGACGCTTCTTGTTGTAGACGCGCATCTTTTTGCTCTAGCCAAGAAGTGTAGTTACCTTCCCATGGAATACCTTCACCACGGTCAAGTTCTAGGATCCAGCCAGCTGCGTTATCTAGGAAGTAACGGTCGTGGGTGATTGCCACAACAGTGCCGTTGTAATCCACTAAGAAGCGCTCAAGCCACGCTACAGATTCTGCATCCAGGTGGTTGGTTGGTTCGTCTAGTAGAAGCATGTCTGGCTTCTCTAGAAGTAGGCGACAGATAGCAACACGACGACGCTCACCACCCGATAGGTGTTCGATCTTAGCATCCCATTCAGGAAGACGAAGTGCATCTGCTGCACGCTCTAGAGCATTCTCTAGGTTGTGACCGTCTTTTGCTTGGATTAGAGATTCAAGTTCACCTTGCTCTTTTGCTAGCGCATCGAAGTCAGCGTCTGGTTCTGCGTAAGCTGCGTATACTTCGTCTAGGCGCTTCATTGCGCCAGCAACGTCTGAAACAGCTTCTTCAACGATTTCACGAACTGTTTTAGATTCATCAAGAACAGGCTCTTGAGGTAGGTAACCTACATTTAGACCTGGCTGTGGACGAGCTTCACCATCGATGTCTGTATCAATACCGGCCATGATACGTAGCAGTGTTGATTTACCTGCACCATTCAGACCTAAAACACCAATTTTGGCACCAGGGAAAAAGCTTAGAGAGATGTCTTTCAGAATTTGACGCTTTGGTGGCACAATTTTGCTCACTCGCGACATGGTATATACGTATTCAGCCATTGCCGATCGTTCCTACTTATTGTTCAAAATAAACGATTATTTTATACCAATCTGTCCAAAGATGTTACTCCCCGAGATGAAAAGGCTTTTCAGGGATAAATCTTGGCTTTTTATTGTCAAAAATCTCACTAAAAGCAGATTTCAAACGCTTTTGAGGTGAAGTGTTAAACTTTAATAATATTTACACTCAAACTCTTTACATTTGATGTGATGTAGGGCGTAAATAGCCGTCACGTATTCAAACACGCACTAAGGAAAGAGCGAATGTTTTTCCGACTTCTCAATAGAAAAATTGCTGTTGCTGCATCAGTAGTTTTGCCTTCTATTCTATTGGCTCCAGAGGCTATGGCGAGCCGTGCTTCTGAGCTAGAAATGCAGCGTGATACATACGACCAAGCACAAGACGTATTGGATAAGCGTGACCTTAAGGCATATGCCAAGTTGCGATCCAAAATTCAAACATACCCTTTGACGCCGTATATGGATTATCGGGCTTTCTTGATTGACCTGGGTAAGCGAACTCCGCAAGAGGTTGAAACATTTATCGAGAGCAACCGAGGTCTTCCATTCTCTAATCGTATTCGAGCACCCTATTTGGCGTCGTTAGAGTCTCAGAAAAAGTGGTCGACTATTCTCGAATTTCAAACTCAAGAACCGACTGGTGAAAAGTATCAGTGTATCTATTACCGAGCACACTATGAGCAAGGAAACCATGAACTAGCTTACAAGGGCGCGAAGCAGCTATGGCTGAGCGGTAACGGCGTTGATGATAGCTGTGATCCCCTGTTTTCTGCCTGGGATAAAGCGGGGCTGCGTAGCGATGAGTTGATTCTTGATAGGTTGCTACTGGCTTTTGAACAGCGTAACGGCAAGCTGATGAATTATCTGCTCAAGCAGTTTGATAGCGACAAGGCTGCCAAACAAGGCAAAGAGATGAAAGCCCTGTTCAGCAAGCCGGAGAGTGTGGCGAGCTTTGCTAAAAAGCACAAGGTGAACGAGTTCTATCAAAAGCAGACCGAGCTAGGGTTTCAGAAGCTGGCACGCAAAGATGCCAAAGCGGCACAGAAGGCATTTGATAAAGTGATCGAAGGCCAGAATTTTTCTAAAGAGAAGACTCAGCAACTGGCGGATTACCTCGCGTTTCGTCTGATCAATACCGACTCTGAGGAGATGATGGCTTGGCGAGATCAAGCAATAGAGACCTCCTCTAAGCAAGTATTGATCGAGCGTCGTGCTCGCCTTGCGATTCAACATGCAGATTGGGCAGGTTTGCAGCACTGGATTAGCAAGCTAGATGATAAGCACCAAAGTTCAATTCGTTGGCAGTACTGGCGTGGACGAGCTGAGCTAGCATCGGGGCAAGAAACTGAGGGCACTAAACGACTCACTGATATTCTTGGTCAGCGTAATTTCTACAGCGTTGCTGCGGCAAAGCAGCTTGATAAACCAGTGCGCTATGAAACGTCGTCATTGACGTATAATTCGCAAGTTGTAAAGCCATTTGATACCGCTCTGGTGCGTATTGATGAACTGATTACACGCGATAAAATTGCTGCGGCTAAGAGTGAGTGGCGTTGGTTGCTGGCAAACTCAAGTAAAGAGCAGAAATCCATGCTGGCTGCGTACGCCTCTCGTCAAGGTTGGAATCACCTAACGGTTACCGCGAGCATTTCTGCCAAAATGTGGGACAACCTGGAATTACGCTTTCCTGTTGCGCATAAGTGGTGGTTCAACTTCTACGCTGAGAAGCATGACATCGACCCTGTGACCTTGATGTCGTTAGCGCGTCAAGAAAGCGCACTGGATAGCGAGGCTCAATCTCCGGTTGGTGCACGCGGGATCATGCAAATTATGCCTGCGACGGCCAAATACACGGCTAAGAAGTACAAGCTGAAGTATCAAGGACGTGAGGACCTCTATAACGTTGGGAAAAATATTGAGATTGGCAGCCATTATCTTGATGGTTTGCTGAATCAATACGACAACAACCGTATCTTCGCTTTAGCGGCTTACAATGCGGGTCCACATCGAGTAAAACAGTGGCGCTCTCGTAGTGAGGGCAAGTTGGATGCGTTTGCTTTTATCGAGATGATTCCGTTTAAAGAGACGCGTGGTTACGTACAAAATATCTTGATGTTCGAAACTTACTATCGAGATATCTTGGGTGAGCAGGGACAATTCCTAGCAGCCCATGAGCGTGATGCAAAATACTAACCGTCAAACCTAAACCAGTGATTACTGATGGAATTCTTTTTTAAATTGGATTCACTATAGGGTTTCGGTATACATTAAAAGGCAGTCGCAGCGCGTCTGCCTTTGTTTAATAGAATGACAACAAGAGATAAGTGTAGGGATATGGCACCACAACCAGAGTACAGTAATTGGCAAGAGTTGATGGATTTAGTAAAGAGTGCCGCTGAAAATGATCAGCATGAGCTACTACTGACCATGATGATGACCCCTGATGAGCGTGAAGCTTTAGTCGCTCGCGTAAATATTCTGTGTGAACTGATGAAGGGCGATCTGTCTCAGCGACAAATCAGTCAAATGCTGGGAGTTGGTGTTGCAACCATAACTCGCGGTTCGAATGAGCTAAAAGCTAAATCGGAACAAGAAAAGCAAGAGATTGCCCAGCTATTGCTAAAGTAAGTGCGTCTACTTGTCAGTACAATCTAAAAACGCTAGCTTCGGCTAGCGTTTTTGCTTTCTGTAATATGGTTATCAGTATCGCGAATTTCGCTTTATTACAGGTTAATGGCTTGGGAAGTGTTCTGGGTTTACAAATGGGATCAGAGCTAAGATCAGCGCTTGATGGTATACCGAGCTTCGCGTGAGTTGGTTATGGGTAAGCAATCCAATCGCACCTCCCTTCTGTTTGATGTTGTCAGTACCAAACACCTCGTCCATAACATCACCAAGCTCGTTAGCGTGTGCAAGTTTCTCAATAACTTGCGGCGGTAGCATCAGGCTAGCAGAGCGAGATTCGCCGCGTTGGCCGTTAGATTCAATCACCATCCAAGCAAAGGTTACATTGCCTTCAATCCCTGCTTCTAAGCCGACGTAAAAATCGCCCTCTGGGATAGCTTGAGTTGCATTGCAAACACGGTTGACGGCACCTTGGTAGGTCTCTTCGTTGCTCATCGGCTGATCAGCAACACCACTCGCAACGCTGACGCCTTTGAAGTCAAATTCTTGCTGAGGGAAAGCCGCTTCAAAAGCACTTTTTACTGCGTTGATTTTAGCTGGGTTGAGTGACGCGATAATGACTGTTTTCATGATTCTCTTTCTTATCGTTATTTTGCTAGTGCTTTTTCTGTTGATGCACCCCATCGGGCTTGATGGCTTTTATACCATACACCGAGCTCTTCTAGTGGCATCGGTTTGCCAAAATAGTAGCCTTGTAAAAGGTCGCATTCTGCTTCAACTAACCACTGGTGCATGGCTTGCGTCTCAATACCCTCGGCCGTTACTTGTTTGCCTTGTGCGTGGCATAGCTCAATGACGGGTTTTACTATGTTCTGGTTGTCTGTTGCAATCAAGGTCTCAAGGAAACCTTTGTCCAGTTTTATTTTTTGAGTCGGGTACTGAACCAGCTGAGTTATAGACGTGAAACCAGAGCCAAAATCATCGATCGCTAACATGTAGCCCATTCGAGATAGTTCGTTAAGTAGCGGGAAGCCTTGCGAGCCTGATTCAAACGTCTCAGTGATTTCAAAATCAATTAAGTACGGAGGGATATTGTTCGCATCTGCGTGGTGGTCAATAAACTCGGCTAAGTGAGTTGATTCAATACCGGCAGAAGAGAGGTTAATTGATAGCTGAACGGGGCGCTCAAACTGAGATTGCAGTTGGTCGAAATCGCCAAAGGCGTGCTCAATTACCCATTTGTCGACTTGTTCGAATAGCCCAGTTTGCTCAGCAATCGGGATAAACTCGTCGGGAGCGACAAATCCCAACTGTTTTGAGTGCCAACGAAGCAGTACTTCGAAGCCGACAACGGTATCTCCATTCGCGTTCATATAAGGCATGTACACGAGACTGAACTCTTCATCATAGTTTTGATCGCGCAGTGCTCGCTCGATGTTAGCTTGACGCTGAATGACTTTGTCTAAGTCACGTGAATAGTAGGCTGACTGGTTTTTTCCTGCACGCTTTGCCTGATACATCGCAGTATCTGCACTCGACAGTAGCTTCTCAATTTCGACGCCATCGTCTGGGTAAGTCGCAACGCCAATACTAACCGTGATAGGAAAATTGCCAGCACGAGTTACAAAGCCCTGCTGCAGTGGCTCCAGTAATTGCTCTGAGAAGGCGCGATCAATGTCACCTGATACCGCAGGCGCGTTGATGAAAACCACAAACTCATCGCCGGACAGACGAGCAGGCATACAGTGAGCAAAGTGATTAGTTTGATATTCTCTACATAATGCCGTGATTCGCTCTGAAAATGCGATCAGGATAGAGTCACCGACTTGGTGTCCATACTTGTCATTAACGAACTTAAAGTTGTCGAGATCCAAGTAGAGGATCCAAGTATTGCTGGTGGGATTACTCTCTGGCAAAGCTCGTTGGACGAACGATTGAAATTGGTGACGATTGGCAATCTTGGTCAGAGGGTCGTTCTCAGCCAATATCTTAGTTTGCTGGTATGTATCATCAAGCTCTTGATACATATCGTAAAATCGTTCAGAAAGACGACCGATTTCATCGTTGCTACTCTGACGCTCAATGTTTGCTCTTTGGCGTTTTTCCACTTGTCTAAGTTGGCGATCTAACCTTGCTATTGGGTTAATCACGCTGCGAGAAAGTAGCATCAACAACAAAATAACCGTTACCAAGGCAGATAGGCCGAAAGAGAAGCTAATCTCATTCCATATTGAGCGTAGTTTGTTGTCGAGTAAGAATTTGGCCGGATCCACCGTGACGTAGAGACTCGGCGCCAGTTTCACTGATTGGGTTAATTCAGTTTCTGGTGCCACGGGAGCCGAAGAGAAAAACAGGCTAGTTTGGTATTCAAACTCTATCTGTTTGCGTAGAGCGTTGAACCTATCTAGAGAAACAGAAACCACTACGAAGAAAACGTCGTCCAATTGATAACTTAGTGGTGTCGAGATGGTACGTTTATCGAGAAGCTCATAGCGAACTAAGATACCTTCCCCTTGTGAATTTTGCGTGTAGCTGATGTCTGACGTAGCTGACGTCTCTAAGTACTTGTCATTGATGTATTTGAGAATCTTTGGATCCATCTCAGCAAATGGATCGCTGCTGTTCTCTGCGTAATAACTCAGGTTTCGATTGCCATCCAACAATGCCAGGCCAGTAAAACTCTCGTTGCCATCTTGAAGCAGTTGAATGGTTTGCTGCAAGTTATCGATGAGTTCCAATTCTCTATAAGGATTGTCACCACCTAAGAAATAGCGTTTGACGATGTCGCTTTTAGTGAGGGTATAAGAATAACTGTTGAGAAACGAGCGAGATTGACGAAAGTGCCCGGCCAGCTTTTCCATACTGAGCTGGAGGGCGTTGTCTTCGCGTTTGATAAAGCTGCTTTTCTGAGTTGTGTAGATGATGTAACTAGAAGCGGCAGCGCTACAAAGAATCACGGGAGCTATGAGAAGTAATATTTTAGTGCTTAGCTTCATGACTTTTCACAACATTATTAATGATTTTAGTTCTAAAGTTTATGTTATTAATGGTGAGTCTTCTATCAATTGCAATTTTGTTAATAGTTTACTGTGAAGTGAACAGTGTGTTGTCTTGGATATAGGGCCCTAGAAATAATGCCAGTGCGCAAACAGAAACCAAATCGAAAACAGTTTGGGAAAACGATCTAATCATCATCGTTGAGTTGTCGATGTTGAAGAATAACAGCATGGCTAATTCTGGTTCGAAGGGTCATCGATGTGTTGATCAACGTAGAGTAGAACTGCGCCTTATCGAGCAAGTTTTGGTCTGGGTAGAGGGCTAAATTCTGTTTCTCGTAGGGTGGTACGTGTTGATGCGCTTGACTATTAGTTGTGGTCATCGCTAAATCGAGAGCATTAAGTGCTGCGATGTCTGGGCGATGGAGAAAGTTCAAAAATCGCGCGGCCAAATCAGGATTCGGAGCAGTTTTCAGTACAGCAAGGCAGTCAACCCATAAAATGGTGCCTTCGTCAGGGACATGGAAGCCCCATTCATAGTCAGGCGTAAAAGTCTGTAACGTCACTGCATCGCCGCTGTAGCCCATCGCAAGATGGATGTCTCTCGCTCGTGATGGATCTTGTTCTACATAGGTCAACAAGTATTCATAAGTTTTGACATACGGGATCTGTGCCACTAGTTCTTGATATACCTCTTTCAACACCTCCTTGTTGGTGGTGTGAGCCGATACGCCACGCACGAACAGGGAGGGAAGTAGTAAATCACTGTAATCGCTCTGCATCACCAAATGCCCTTGATGCTCGGGCTTTGGTGTGAGGATGTCGTTCCAGCTAGTGGGCGGTGTAGGGAAGATATCCTTACGGTAGATAAGACCTATAGTGCCCCAAAAATAAGGAACAGCATGAGCACCACATTGGTTACGCCAAAGTTCAGGAATATGGGACTGATTAGTAATTAGCGGACTATCACTGAGTTTATTGAGCCGATTTTGACGAGAGAAGTTGCGAGCCGAAACTTCATCGAGAATCGCGATATCAATATCATTGCGAGTTAATTGATTGATGGTACTGTCGCGCTTGGTGTCACTATCGAAGTACACCTGTTTGATGGTAACGCCCGTCTCTTTTTCCCACAGAGCGATGACGTGATCAGAAAGGTAGTATTGCCAGTTGAAGATTGTGAGGATCGGGTCGTTCTTTGCCTGTGCAAGATATGGCATAGACAAAATAAGTAAGCCACTCACGAATGAATATAAAAAACGCATACATCACCTCTTAATAGGGTGATTGTACGGTTTCTATACTAATAAGTCAGTAGTTACTTATTTTATTTTTTAACTAAGTGAGCATTTTGTTAACAAGTTTCTGTCAGAAAACTCTAGCTCACAAGCTATGGAAGCTTAACTTGAGTCGCCTTAATGTTCTCGCTTGGGTAGCAACCTAAGACTTTCAGATGACGTGTAATTGTCGTTAGTTCGGTAATTGCTTGCTGCATGTTGTCAGAATCTAGGTGAGCTTCTAGATCAACATAGAACATCTCTTCCCAAGGATTACCCATAATTGGACGCGATTCTAGCTTAGTCATGTTGATACCGTAGCGTTGAAGAATCAGTAGTGTTTCCACTAGAGAGCCCGCTTCTTGCGAAGTTGACATGATCAAAGTCGTTTTCGCAGGGATTTGAGTTGATACTTCAACAGGCTTACGCGCAACCACGATAAAGCGAGTATGGTTTTCGGTTTGGTTGGCAATGTTGCCTTGAATTGGCTGAAGGCCATACAGTTTACCGCTTGAAGAGTTACCGATTGCAGCCACAGTGTCGTCATCGAGGTCTTTGACCTTCTTCATTGCGTCAGCAGTGCTTGCGCAAGACTCTAGAGTCACGCCTTTTAAACGACTCAAAAACTCACTGCACTGTTGGTGTGGCTGTGGGTGAGAGTACAGGGTCGTAATGTCTTCTAGGCGAATATCTTTTTTCGCAACTAAGCAGTGCTCAATCGGTTGTGATAGCTCACCCACAATGTAAAGCGTTGTGTGTTGAAGTAGGTCGTATACCTCATTGATTGAACCTGAACTGGTGTTCTCAATCGGAAGCACACCGTAGTCAGCATGACCAGACTCGACAGTGGATGTGACTTCTTTGAAGTGATTGCAGTTTAGCTCGATTAACTCAGTGTTGCGGCGACTGAAGTATTCACGGCTTGCAAGGTGTGAGTATGACCCTTTTGACCCCAGAAACGCGACACGAGCCAAAGGCTTACGGCTTTGTGGATTCGCAAGATTCTGCAAGTAAGACTGTTGAAGAAGTACCGAATCTTCAATGATGGTATGAAACAGTTTAGTGATGTACTGAGCATCAAGGTCGTACTTCTCTTTTCCATTACCGATCAGCTTCACTAATAGCTGTTGTTCACGAACGGCATCTCGAACTGGCTTTGATGTTTCTACTTTGCTTTTAGCCACCTCAATACTGAGTTTACGGCGTTCGGAGAGTAAGCTTAGAAGCTGATCATCAAGATCATTTAAGCGAAGGCGAATTTCATCAAGCGAAATGGGTTGGTCAGTCATAAATGGGTCCTTATAAAAAAGCCTCCCTTGAGTGGGAGGCTTTCTGTTCGTTTTTGACTTGTTTTTCTAAAACGATTTAGCCTCCGATTTACGGAAGGAAAAAGAAGTCAAAAATAAACAGAGTTTGAGTGTGCATAAAAATGGTTTGTTTTTTGAATGTTTAAACACAATAAGCAAGCGAGCTACAAGCGTCAAGCAAAAAAATAGCGCCGTATTGGCGCTATCTTCGAATCCTTTTATTTCTATTATTCTACTTCAGCTTCTAGCTCTTCAATTTGAGGCTTTTCAGCGCGGCGAGCTTCAGGTTTGTGTCTTAGCTTATTCAGTTGTCGTTCTAACTTTTGTTCAACCTCATTAACGGCAACGTATAGGTCATCGTGGATTGATGAAGCAACAAGCTTGCCTTTTGGTACGGTAATTACCGCTTCAAACTTCTTCTTCTTGTTAGGCTCTTCGCTAAAGCTTGCTTGGCAGCCGATGATGTCTACTTGCCATTTTTCTAGCTTCTTAAATTTACTTTCTATGTGCTCACGGATTGCAGAGGTGATGTCGATATTCTTACCAGTGATGTTCATTTTCATAGAAGTTTTCCTCTGTTGTATCCCTCATGGGTTAACTCCAGATTACGTTTTTGGATGGGAAAGAATGTGATCTAGATCTTGTTTTGGTGGCGGTTTTTTAGGATTGAAATCAAATGTGATCTCACGCAAAAATTGTTACGTTTTTCGAGAAAAATGCTTGTTATCAATAATAAAAAGGATAAATTGAAACCAAGGGTTCGCTAAAAATTACTTCAGTTTTTAGGGAAATCGTACAGCCTTTAAAAGGTGTGCGGTGAATAATTGAACAGTGTTGTTTTGTGATTTATGTCACACCAAGATATTCCCCGAAAATCTGTCAAATTTAAAAAGCCGCTTGAGTGCTATCTCAAGCGGCTTTTTGGTGTTTATGGACAAATTAATGGAGCCGTGAACTTGTCCTCAGTTTTACTAATATCGCCATTGTCTATTTAGGTTTATTGGCAGCGGTAGGGCCAATACCACGTATTGCGCCAATTGCCTCTAGCTGTTTGTAGATTACAAAGTAACGATTGATGTTGGTGACATAGGTTACTGGTTCGCGACTCACGTATTTTCTCGTCATGATCTCAACATTCTTAAACCAGACATTAGGGTCGTAGCCATGCTTTTTTGCAAGGTAGCGCATTTTACGAATTTTAGCGGGGCCAGCGTTATAGGCAGCGAGAGTAAAATAGAGCTGATTATCTGGTGATATTTCTGGATCACTGAAGTAGCGGTCCTTGATAAAGCGCATGTATTTCACGCCAGCATGGATATTGTTGTCGACCTTATGAATATTCCTAATGTTGACGTTTTTGTCTTTCGCAGTACTTGGTAGTACCTGCATGACTCCAATAGCGCCCTTGTGAGAAACACGACTTTGATCCAGCCCTGATTCTTGAAACCCTTGTGCAGACATCATCAATGGGTCGAATTCATAACGAGTCGAGTATTTTTCAAAGACGCCAGAGAGCTTAGCAACACGGTCAACCTTGTTTGGGTTTAGTGCTCGGCTCAGCCAACGTGTATCATCGATGTACTTTTGATAAATGACGTTCCCGAGCAAAGTTCCACTGCGAGCTTGGCGAACGTATTTGTTGAGCTCTTGTTTAAGCTGAGGGCTTTCCTTGCGTAGTGCCCAAGCTATCTGGCTGTTTTCACGCAACGGCAGTTCATGGTGAACTTGTATATTGTCCATCACGTTGGTCCATAACTTGGCTTTGTGGCTATCGAGTATCGTTGCTTGAATGTAGCCTTGATTGACCAGTTCGATAAGCTCGTAGTCTTGCAGTGTCTCTTCAATGAAGTGGACATATAGAGGTGGGAGGTTCATCTCGTCCAACTCTTTATTCACGCGTTGAACGCTTTCAAAGTAACTTGAACTAGCCCTTATCCACACTTCTTTGCCACTTAATTGAGATAGATCTTCGAGAGGTGCTTCGTCTTTACCGGTAATGATTAGCTCTTTAGCGTCTTTGATCATTGGCGCAGAGAAGTCGACTACCTGAAGTCGTTTTTCAGTGATAGTGAGGTTAGCGACCGCAACATCACCGTGACCAGATTGCAGTGAGGGAAGGAGATCATCACGCTGTACAGGAATGATCTGCACATTGATATACGGGTGCTTCTTTCTCAGGCTCTTCTCAAAGTGATAAAGCATCTCTGCGATGATGCCCTTTGGCTTACCATCTTCTATGAAGTAGAAACCTAAATCTGCGGAAACCAGCACTCGAACCATCCCTTTTTTGCTGAGTGTATCAAGGTCGCCTTTATATGGCTCATTACTCAAGGGAGATAGCTCTAAGGCATTTGAGATGGGGACATAAACCACCATCAAGATCAGTAATAACAACCTGCTCACATCCACGCTCCATGTTGATGTTTTGTTAATGGTTATTCATTAAAGATACCTTTTGATTGTTAATTCATCAATATTTACCACACGCAGTCCAAAAAAAAGCACACCATGTGAGGTGTGCTTTTCTATCAATTAGATTATAGAACGTTGGTTACGGAAGAGGGTTTAGCTCAATCAACTGTTCTGTTCTTGCCACAGCATCTTCAAGACCTAGTTGCTTGTAAGCTTCTAATTGGATCGCTAGAGATTTGCGTGCAGCAATGGTATCTGGATAAGTTTTCTGCAGCTCTTGTGTGCGGTTGATTGCAGCAATCCACGCCTCACGACGAAGATAGAAATCAGCCGTTGCTAAGTCATATTCAGCTAAACGGTTTTTCAGCGCGAACATACGTTTTTGCGCATCTTCCGCGTAAGGGCTTGCAGGGAAACGCTCTAGTAGCTTTTTGAAGTCTGCAAAAGCAAGCTTCACAGGCTCTGGATCACGGTCGCTACGATCGATGTTGAACAGGTCGTGCATGAAGTTACGGTCTTGCGCCATGTGCGTTAACCCGCGCATGTATAGAACCCAGTCTTGTTTTTCGTGCGTTGGGTTTAAACGTAAGAATCGTGAAATAGTCGCCAATCCCAGCGCTAGGTCATCGTTCTTGTAGTAAGCGTAGATAAGGTCTAGCTGTACTTGTTCTGAGTACGCACCGAATGGGTAACGAGAGTCTAGCGCTTCTAATTTTTCAATCGCAGATAACCAGCTACCACTTTGTAGAGATTCTTGTGCATCAGAATATAGAACCGATGGCGGTACATCTGGGACGATCTCTTCACTGCTACTACAACCAACTAACAGTGATACAGCTAATAGACCCGATAAAGTGAGGTGTTTCATGTCAGGCGTCGATTCCTTGAATTTAAATATTTTGTTCGCTTCCGTTACTTTCTAACCAGTAACAGATACAATGATGCAATTAATCTATTTTATCCATACTAATGGGTATTAGTCTCACGGTTTTTAAAAAAGTTCGATATGGCTCAGCAGATCACATTAACAGACACAGTAAAAAGCAGCCAGTTAGGTCAACGTTTAGACCAAGCTGTTGCTGAACTCTTTACCGATTTCTCTCGCTCTCGCATTAAAGAGTGGCTTCTTGACGGCAAAATCCAAGTGGATGGCGAAGTTGTTACTAAACCTCGTATCAAGGTTATGGGCGGTGAAGAGATCATCTTACAAGCTGAACTTGAAGATGAAGAGCGCTGGGAAGCACAAGATATTCCTTTGGATATCGTTTACGAAGATGACGATTTATTGGTGATCAACAAACCTCGCGATTTTGTTGTACACCCAGGTGCAGGTACGCCGGATGGAACCGTGCTAAACGCGCTCCTACACCACTACCCACAAATCGCAGAAGTACCGCGTGCAGGTATTGTTCACCGTCTTGATAAAGACACCACTGGCCTAATGGTGGTTGCGAAAACAGTACCAGCACAAACGCGTCTAGTTCGAGCGCTATCAAAGCGCCGTATTACTCGTGAATACGAGGCGATTGCGATCGGTAAAATGACAGCGGGTGGCATGGTTGAAAAACCGATTGGTCGCCACTCTACAAAACGTACGCTAATGGCAGTGAATGAGTTGGGTAAACCTGCGATTACTCACTACCGTGTTGCTGAACACTTCCGTGAGCACACGCGTATTCGTCTTCGTCTAGAAACGGGTCGTACTCACCAAATCCGTGTACACATGTCTTACCTACAGCATCCGCTTTTAGGTGACTTGGCATACGGTGGTCGTGCGCGAATTCCTAAAGGTGCTTCTGAAGAACTAACGCAAATGATCCGTTCATTTGATCGTCAGGCGCTTCACGCGGTAATGCTTCGTTTTGAGCACCCAATCTCTGGTGAAGAGATGGAGTTCCACGCTCCTGTACCACAGGATATGATTGTGATGGCAGAAGCGCTGCGTGTTGACGCACGAGACAATAAAGAAGACGACATCTAACCATGACGATGATTATCCCGAATTGGAACGCTCCAAGTAATGTAAAAGCCTTTGCTTCAACTCGAGTCGATGGTTTTTCGCAGGCTCAGTATCAAGGTCTGAATTTGGGTAGTCACGTTGGGGATGACATTAATCTGGTGCAAAAGAATCGAGACTGGTTACAGCAACAATCTCAGATGCCGAGTGCACCTGTTTGGCTTAACCAGACTCATTCAACAGATGTTGTTTCAGTGTTTGAGCCAACTTCCAAGATTCTCGATGCAGATGGCAGTTTTACTACTCAACAAGGCGTCGTGTTATCTGCGATGACTGCAGACTGTCTGCCAGTGCTATTAACGGACAGTAAGGGCACACAAGTTGCTGCGGTTCATGCCGGTTGGCGCGGCTTAGCGGGTGGGATTGTCGAAAACGCTGTGGCTAAGTTCACTAATATTGATGACAGTAATCCTTTATTGGCTTGGTTAGGGCCTGCTATTGGTCAAGACGCTTTTGAAGTTGGCCAAGATGTATTGGATGCTTTTGTTGGTTTTGATGTAAAGGCCGAACAGGCATTTCGAGTGAAACCAGATACTCAGAAGTGGCTAGCTAATATGTCTCAATTAGCAACTCAACGTCTTGCTAATATTGGTGTGACCCAAGTGTATGATTGCAATCTGTGTACCTACGCTGACCCTGATAATTTTTACTCTTATCGCCGCGATGGAATAACAGGTCGTCAAGCCACCTTTATCTGGCTAGATTAATCGCAAAAACAGTGAACTTTCTGCGTGATAGTTCACTCCCTTCCCCTTGAAAATGACAGATACCGTATCCATCTTCTATTCATAAGATAAACATATCTATAAGTAGGAAGGTTGGAATGCGTCTCGATCGATTCACCAGTAAATTTCAAATTGCGATATCTGATGCTCAGTCTCTCGCATTAGGTCGTGATCACCAATATATCGAACCTGTACACCTAATGGTGTCACTATTAAATCAAGATGGTAGTGCGATTCGTCCGTTGCTGACCATGTTGAATATTGATGTTGTTCAGCTGCGCTCTAAATTGAGCGAGATCCTTGATCGCGTACCAAAAGTGAGTGGCATCGGTGGTGATGTACAGCTATCAAGTGCGATGGGCACTTTGTTTAACATGTGTGACAAGGTGGCTCAAAAGCGTCAAGACACCTATATATCTTCAGAAATCTTCCTACTTGCAGCAATTGAAGACCGTGGTCCGTTAGGTAATTTGCTTAAAGAGCTTGGCTTAACCGAGCAAAAGCTATCTCAAGCTATAGAGCAGATTCGCGGTGGTCAGAAAGTGGATGATCCAAACGCCGAAGACAAACGCCAAGCTTTGGAGAAGTTTACGGTAGACCTTACCGAGCGTGCAGAGCAAGGCAAGCTCGATCCTGTAATTGGCCGTGATGACGAAATCCGTCGCACCATTCAAGTATTGCAACGCCGCACCAAAAACAACCCTGTGATTATCGGTGAGCCTGGCGTAGGTAAAACGGCGATTGTGGAAGGGCTCGCTCAGCGCATCATTAATAATGAAGTACCAGAAGGTCTGCGTGGTCGTCGAGTGTTGTCACTTGATATGGGCTCATTGGTCGCTGGCGCTAAGTATCGTGGTGAGTTTGAAGAGCGCTTGAAAGCAGTTCTCAATGAATTATCGAAAGAAGAGGGTAACGTCATCCTCTTTATAGATGAGATTCATACAATGGTTGGTGCCGGTAAAGGCGAAGGCTCTATGGATGCGGGCAACATGCTGAAACCGGCTTTGGCTCGCGGCGAACTTCACTGTGTTGGTGCGACTACGTTGGATGAATACCGCCAATATATAGAGAAAGACCCGGCATTAGAGCGTCGTTTCCAAAAAGTGCTGGTGGATGAACCAACGGTTGAAGATACCGTGGCAATCCTGCGTGGTCTAAAAGAGCGTTACGAATTGCACCATCATGTTGAGATCACTGACCCTGCGATTGTTGCGGCGGCGAGTCTTTCGCATCGTTATGTCTCAGATCGTCAACTACCGGATAAAGCCATCGACCTCATTGATGAAGCAGCATCAAGTATTCGTATGCAGATCGACTCCAAGCCAGAATCTCTGGATAAGCTAGAGCGTAAAATCATTCAACTTAAAATTGAGCAGCAAGCGCTGACAAATGAGAATGATGATGCCAGTGAAAAGCGTCTTAAAACTCTGGAAAACGAGCTGCTTGAGAAAGAGCGTGAATTTGCTGAGTTAGAAGAAGTGTGGAATGCAGAAAAAGCGGCACTATCTGGCACCCAACATATTAAGTCAGAGCTAGAACAGGCTCGTATGGATATGGACTTTGCACGTCGTGCCGGTGATCTAAACCGAATGTCTGAACTACAGTACGGGCGTATCCCTGAGTTAGAAAAGCAGTTAGACCTTGCCACTCAAGCGGAAATGCAAGAAATGACGCTTCTGAGAAACAAGGTTACGGATACTGAAATTGCCGAAGTGTTGTCAAAGCAAACCGGTATTCCTGTTTCTAAGATGCTTGAAGCTGAAAAAGAGAAGTTGTTGCAAATGGAGTCTGTACTTCATAAGCGCGTTATAGGTCAGGCTGAAGCAGTAGAAGTAGTTGCCAATGCAATTCGTCGAAGCAGGGCTGGCCTGTCTGATCCAAACAAACCAATTGGCTCATTCCTATTCCTAGGTCCGACAGGTGTTGGTAAAACAGAGCTATGTAAAACCCTAGCGAACTTTATGTTCGACAGTGATGACGCCATGGTTCGGATTGATATGTCGGAGTTCATGGAGAAACACTCGGTTGCTCGTTTAGTTGGTGCTCCTCCTGGTTATGTTGGCTATGAAGAAGGTGGCTATTTAACTGAAGCGGTAAGACGTAAGCCTTATTCGGTGATTCTGTTAGATGAAGTGGAAAAGGCGCACCCTGATGTTTTCAATATCCTACTTCAAGTGCTTGATGACGGTCGCCTGACTGATGGACAAGGTCGAACTGTCGATTTTAGAAATACAGTTGTCATTATGACGTCGAATCTTGGGTCTTCGCGAATTCAAGAAAACTTCTCAGCTTTGGATTACCAAGGAATCAAGAATGAGGTAATGGAAGTAGTTAGTAAGCACTTCAGGCCAGAGTTCTTGAACCGTGTTGATGAAAGCGTTGTGTTCCATCCATTGGGACAAGAACACATTAAGTCGATTGCTTCTATACAGCTAAAACATTTAAGTAAGCGAATGGAAGACAATGGCTATGAGTTGGAAGTGTCCGAGAAGGCGCTTGACCTGATTGCTCAAGTTGGCTTTGATCCAGTATATGGTGCAAGACCATTAAAACGAGCGATTCAACAGAGTGTTGAGAACCCGCTAGCGAAAGCGATATTGGCAGGTAAGGTTAATCCGGACAAAAAAGTTCAGCTGTTAGTCCATAACGATCGAATCGTTGCTCATCAATAAAAACTAGGTCGATTACAAGAGCGAACTAAACAAAATGGCTTAGTTCGCTTTTATTTTGCACGTTTTGTCTGCTTTGTGTTCGAACAGTTCGTAAAAGCGATTTTATTTCGAATTTACTCTTGTGCAGATCGGATTTGTCTCTATAATGCGCCTCCGTTGTCAGGGATAACCAAGCGGTTTGAACAAAGCAATTAAGACGGCATTAAGCATTTAAGATGCTTTGAAAAATTAGCGATAAAAAGTGTTTGACACTGAAAGCTAATTCGCTAGAATGACCGTCCACTTCGAGAGGCTCCAAGCGGAACTTTAGAAGTAAGCTCTTTAACAATTTAAACCTATCAATCTGTGTGGGCACTCGTTGATGAATATCAAAAAATGAAACTTCGGTTTCAACTTGATTTCAATGAACTGAGTGACCAATTCGAATCGTAAGATTCGGCACAGTCAATTCAACATTACTATGTAATGTAATCAGTATTCATTGAGTCACAAAATCTTAAATTGAAGAGTTTGATCATGGCTCAGATTGAACGCTGGCGGCAGGCCTAACACATGCAAGTCGAGCGGAAACGAGTTATCTGAACCTTCGGGGAACGATAACGGCGTCGAGCGGCGGACGGGTGAGTAATGCCTAGGAAATTGCCTTGATGTGGGGGATAACCATTGGAAACGATGGCTAATACCGCATAATGTCTACGGGCCAAAGAGGGGGACCTTCGGGCCTCTCGCGTCAAGATATGCCTAGGTGGGATTAGCTAGTTGGTGAGGTAATGGCTCACCAAGGCGACGATCCCTAGCTGGTCTGAGAGGATGATCAGCCACACTGGAACTGAGACACGGTCCAGACTCCTACGGGAGGCAGCAGTGGGGAATATTGCACAATGGGCGCAAGCCTGATGCAGCCATGCCGCGTGTATGAAGAAGGCCTTCGGGTTGTAAAGTACTTTCAGCAGTGAGGAAGGGGGTGTCGTTAATAGCGGCATCTCTTGACGTTAGCTGCAGAAGAAGCACCGGCTAACTCCGTGCCAGCAGCCGCGGTAATACGGAGGGTGCGAGCGTTAATCGGAATTACTGGGCGTAAAGCGCATGCAGGTGGTTTGTTAAGTCAGATGTGAAAGCCCGGGGCTCAACCTCGGAACTGCATTTGAAACTGGCAAACTAGAGTACTGTAGAGGGGGGTAGAATTTCAGGTGTAGCGGTGAAATGCGTAGAGATCTCGAAGGAATACCAGTGGCGAAGGCGGCCCCCTGGACAGATACTGACACTCAGATGCGAAAGCGTGGGGAGCAAACAGGATTAGATACCCTGGTAGTCCACGCCGTAAACGATGTCTACTTGGAGGTTGTGGCCTTGAGCCGTGGCTTTCGGAGCTAACGCGTTAAGTAGACCGCCTGGGGAGTACGGTCGCAAGATTAAAACTCAAATGAATTGACGGGGGCCCGCACAAGCGGTGGAGCATGTGGTTTAATTCGATGCAACGCGAAGAACCTTACCTACTCTTGACATCCAGAGAACTTTCCAGAGATGGATTGGTGCCTTCGGGAACTCTGAGACAGGTGCTGCATGGCTGTCGTCAGCTCGTGTTGTGAAATGTTGGGTTAAGTCCCGCAACGAGCGCAACCCTTATCCTTGTTTGCCAGCGAGTAATGTCGGGAACTCCAGGGAGACTGCCGGTGATAAACCGGAGGAAGGTGGGGACGACGTCAAGTCATCATGGCCCTTACGAGTAGGGCTACACACGTGCTACAATGGCGCATACAGAGGGCAGCCAACTCGCGAGAGTGA
>NZ_JCBDGU010000040.1:0-11761 GCF_059834255.1 Vibrio sp. R11-SG3-ISO9 | reverse complement strand
CACATTCTCTACTCGTTCCAACAAGTGAACGGAATTATCAAACATGCGAGCCGAGTGGTTCGGAAACATCAAGATCAGATTTGTTTATACACATACAGCAAATAAAACAAAACCCCGGCCAACTTTGGACGGTCGGGCCGGGGTTTGAGTCACTAAACAGGAATTTAGTTAATGAAAAAGTTTACTTTAATCGGCCTAAACCGTCAAACATTCGACTTTAACCGCCCCCAGGCCGAGCAGTTCGAAACCCTAGAGATTGAAGCAGAAAGCGAGATCGAGGCCCTTTCAATTGGCCGTCAAACTCACGCTTGCACGGTTGCGGCTATCCGTAAATAAATCATTTTAAATTTTTTAAACATACTATAGAATCAAAAAGAATTGTAAGGCATCACATGAACATTAAAAAAATCATTCTAATTCTCGCGGCTTGTGCTTCTTTCCAGGCGAACGCCGAGGGCGAAACAATGGCCGAGATTAAATCATACTGCGGCGAGCGTTGGTCCGGTGATTTTAAAATGCAAAAGTATTGTATCGACAAGCAGATTGACGGGTTTATCGGATTCACTGACAAGCTCGAAGAAATCGAAGAAATTGATCCGCTTCTGGACGCCGTAGTAAAAACATGTTGGCACTGGGTAGATAAAAAAGATTACTCAATGGCCGACTATTGCACGGGAAAGCAGATCAGCGCATACAACGAGATTTACAATTAAAACAACTCTAAACAGGAATAGAAATGGACAATAAAAAGTTAGTCGTCGCGGACGACGGCTCGACCTCTGTCAAATTGGCATGGTTCGAAGACAAGGAATTAAAAACCTTAACCGTGAGCAATTCTGCAGAATATGGGCGTGGTTTCTCTGAGGACGGAGGGAGAAACTACACTGTGACCACTGACGTTGGCGACGAAACACTTTGCTTTTTAGAGAACGCGGAATCAATCCGCTCTAAAAACGAGGGTTATCAATACGGATCGCACTCAGTAGCAGCCATTCACTACGCATTGCATAGAGCAGGATTCAAAGGCGAGCAAATCACGCTCGCCGTTACGCTTCCTTTGTCCCAGTTCTACAAGGGCAAAGAGAAAAACGAGGCGAACATCCAACGCAAGAAAGCCAACATCCTGCGAGCAGTTAAAAGCGATTCAAACCTCCAGGCAAACGAGATCGTCGACGTGATGGTCTTCCCCGAGGGTATTCCCGCATGTTATCCAAACTTAGTAGGACCAAGAGGAAAGGCTCTCGTCGATGACGAAGAACTGACGTTCTTAGCCGATATGGGAGGAACAACTCTCGATCTGTGCTTGTTCTCTGGAGCTGCTAAAGAACGATTAAAAGCAGAGTCATACAGCCTTGGGATGTTTGACACATTCGACCAGGTAATGATCGACTCTGGTATCCCTAAGCGCCGTGATCTAGTTTTAAAGAAACTACTAGAGACGGGCAAAGCTTCGGGCGGGAAATTCAAAATTAACCGCAAGGAATCAACCGCGCCAGTCATGGCAAAGGCTAAAAACCTAATTGTCGATTTTCTAGGTGAAGATCTTCAAATGCTTTCAAACTGCTTTTGTATCGGTGGCGGAGCTGAATTACTTGCGGACACACTAAATGAAATTGACGGCCTAGAGCCTCAAGTAATAGAGAACCCGGTCGAGGCGCTTGCGAAAGCGATCGCGGCCATAGCTAAATAATAAGGGCTTATAATGGCGACTAAGAAAGGACCACAAATTTACTTAAACGACCAAGATCCGGCGGAGAAAGAGATCATTAACTGGGCCGACGGTCTAGGTCGTGGCCGTAAATCTACCGCCACAATTGAGACGCTAATCGTTGGCCGTTCTCTAGCGAACGTGTGCCAACCTCTAGCCGATTTACTGGCAAGCGCAGCCCGTAGAGGCGAACCGATGTCACTAGAGCAGCTAGAATACTATATCAGCGTCTTTAAAGGGCAAGTGGAGCCAAAGCCCCAGGAAGTCGCCAAAGCCCCTGAGAAAGCCGTAGAGGCCCAGGAAGAGACGCAAGAGGAAGAAACCGAACAAGAAGAAAGAACAGGTTTCGGAGATCTTGGAGCATAGTTAAAAGCTCAATTAAAAGAGCCGGGCAATAGTCCGGTTTTTTTTCGCCTAAAATTCATGATCTTGCATAAAAACGCCGCCCTTTCTGGCTAAATCTATAAAATTCTTCTTGATTCAAAATAAATTAAGAGTAATATTCCGGGCGTTCAAGGATAAAAGCTCGCATATACGAGCGTTGTCATTGTTCGGGAAAAACCACGTTTATTTCTATTTATTAGTCTTTCGGCTTTGCCGATGCCCTCTCGAAAGGGAGGGCTCTTTTTTAGGTGTGTTATGAAAAAATCAATTATTGCTTTGTCTCTAGCGACAATGTTTGCGGCTCCTGCGTTTGCTAACCTAAACGCTCCATCACTTCCAGGCGCAGATCTGCCAAGCGTAGATCAGCCAGGGAATGGACTTCCAGGCAACCCAGGGAATCCACTTCCAGACGGCGACAAGCCAACCACTGGCCCAGGCATCCCGGAGGGAACGCCAAATCCTGACGCAGACAAGCCAGTAATCGACAACCCACTGCCAGGCGTTGACGCCGATATGAATATCCCTGAGTCAAGCGTTGACACGACTCCAGATAACAATATCCCTGAGTCAAACGTTGATATGACTCCAGATAACAACATTGGCATGGTTGATGTTGTAAAGGGAATGAACGAAGCGGGACAAAAGGCATACGCAGACATCGACGGCCGCGTTGGCGAACTAGAGGTTAACTTCGAAAACTTCAAAGCTGAAACGGACCGTAAATTTAAAGAAATGGATCAGCGCCTTGATGCGACTAACGCCTCTCTACACGCTGTAACAAACGCGCGCCCAATGGTTTCAAACGGTCAAACTGCATTTGGTGTTGGTACTGGTTTCGCGGGTAGCGCTCAAGCGATCGCGGTTGGTGTTGCTCACTCGTTCGAGGATTCTGGTTGGTCTGCGTCTGCAACTATCAACCAAACAACTGGCGGCTACAGCGAGTTTAACGGCGGCGCGGGTCTGCAATACGCTTGGTAATAAGCGAATGACAAGGCCCTCAATCACCGGAGGGCCCTAGATAAAGGTGTTGTTATGCATTGGTTATATTTAGCAATCGGGATAATTATCGAAGTCGGGGCGGCTCGTCTAATCCCACTAACTGCAGGGTTTACGAAACTGTGGCCAACTGTTGGGGTAGGGGTCTTGTATGCGGGGGCGCTCTATATGCTTTCGCTTGCTACAAAAGCCCTGCCAATCCCGATCACTTATGCGATTTGGGCCGGGGGCGGGATTTTGCTTCTATGCGCCGTTTCGATGTATTCCGGATTTCAGCCAAACATGGCAACACTTGCAGGGATCGGATTAATCGTTCTAGGGATTGCAACAATACACCTCTTTGGGAATTTGCATTAATACGGCTTACTATGAAAACTATAAATAAAATCGCGTTGGTTGGCGCTCTAACCGCTCTATCTTCTCAATCTGTGGCGAACGTACTAAAAGCCGAAGACCGCAATATGTGGGCTCTTGGTGGCGTTTCTATGGCATCAACAACGGTAGAATGGACAGACGGATTTGAGTGGTATAAGACAAGAGAGTCGGGCGTCGGCTTAGACTCTGTTTTCGGTTGGAAATTTGCAGAAAATTTAGGAGTAGAGGCGGGTTTCAATTATCACTCTATTAGTGATCAATACGCTGATTTGAACGTTTATACTTTCTCGATCGCTCCTGCAGCAATGTTTAAGCCGAACGACAATACAACCCTTATTTTAAAAGCCGGTTTCACTCATCATGAGCTAGCTTTAGATTGGGGAGGCGTTGTCTACGATCTAGGCTCTGACTCAGGAATGATTTTCGGAGCTGCGGCACAATTCACCCTAGACTATGGGTTTACTATTCGAGCGGGTTACGACTACTACACGAATAGCGATCTAGGCGACGTTGGTTCGCTTAATGTGTTGGCGGGTTACGCATGGTAACAAGCAAGTTAGTTGCAAGTGATCTCCTTGAGTTCGTGATAGTTTTCGGGCTTGGCACTTGGGGAGTTTCAAACCTGTTCAATGTCATGACGCAATTAAGCTTTATTGTTAGTAGATTCTAAAAGAGGGGCCGAAAGGCCCCTTTTTGCTATATCACTTGTAACGGTACTGGGTTTGCTGCGTGATACGTTGTGTCATTTTTTGTTCCACCAAGCCAGTTATAAGAGCCGCATCCAAATCCAAATAGTGTCCCATCTTCATATAGTACGTAAGATGCACTGTCACCCGCATCAGGATTAAGACAAACAATTTGCTTTACACTGCCATAATTTCCTACGCCCATTGATGGAATGGTCCACGACGTTTTATTTACTTTGTCACACGTTCCTAGCTGCCCATATCCATTGTACCCGCATAGATGTACATTGTCTGAGTCATCTAAATATGCAGGATTGCAATTGTATGCTCTTTGATGCGCTCCTTTTCCAAAGAACATTTTTTTTATCGATACGCTTTTTAAAACAGGTGTTTTTCTTACCGTAGTGTCACCTAGTCCTAGCTGTCCTTGAGCGTTGTATCCCCAAACTGCAAGTTTGTTTGCGTCATAGTCAACAATGTAAAACGAACAATAGTAACCACCACCTTGAGAAAACAACTCTTTTGGTTTAAATGGAACTGCTATTTTCTGCGGCACTGATCTTATCTTGTCTGAACCGTCTCCTAACGCTCCATTAACATTATGACCCCAAGTGTAAATGTCCCCGCTGTCAGTTAACACTGCTACAGTGCCCGCACTATTTGCGGAACCTCCATGACCTCCACTTTCTCCTACTAACGTTTTAATATTTGTGATGTTGCCTTGGACAAGTTGCCATCTTGATTGGTGGGTCGTGTTCCCGTTTCCTAGTTGACCACTGGAATTACACCCACTTGAATATAGTTTGCCCGATGAGCTTTCCGCAAAAACACACCCGTAACTACCTGAGAAATTCCATAATCTTTTTATCGTCCCTTCCGGAAGCGCTAGTTTTACAGGAATAATGACCGACGCAGTTGTCCCGTTACCCATTCGGCCGTAACTGTTATCTCCGCACCCATACCAAGATCCGCCTTTCTTAAAGTAAAATGTTATTGCGGTATAGTTAAACTGTATTCTGTCCGGTGGGAGTATGTCCTCTACCCCGGTTTGGGATAGTGTTACAGTATTTCTTAACTTACTGTCTCCTGTCGCGCCCTGTCCATGTCCATTGACTCCCCAGAAATACAACTTTCCATCATTCATAAGAACCCAAGTGCAAGATCCAGACGCACCGGCCTTTTTAATTCCGCTAGTGTAGTCAAGTTGAGGCACTTTATACGGAATTGACTTCCTCTCCCCTGCACCATATTCCCCACCAATTGGCAAGCAGCTATGTGTATTTATACCCCACGTATATAGGTATCCATCTTTGCCGATTGCAATTACATGTCTGTAGCCTGATTGCGGTGGTATGTAGTCTATTTTTAACTCCCTGCCTGAGTCAGAAACAGGAACAAGTTCTATTACCTCCGCGCCGCTCTTTGTGTAAATTTTCTTGTCTGCAAGATTGATTGCAATTTCACCCTCTTCAATGCTTGAAGAAGTCGGGATTTTTCCCGGCGTTTTTGTTCTGTAGTGTTTTACTTTACTAACCATAATTAAAATGTTCCTGCGTCAATAATTCCCGTGACATCACCAACTGTCGGTTTTTTTGTCGCGCTGAAATAGGTTTTGTCTGCGAACGACTTGTTAACCGCGTGGTTTGCGGTCGTCGGATCTGTCATGACATTGACATAGTTAACCGAAAACCCTTTGTTTGCGTCCCTGGCAACAATTCGGTTTGCTGAGGCCCCCGACGTCGCGCCGTGGACGTTTGCCGTTGCGCCTGTGTGATCTGTGAGCGCCTTTACAGTAGGTGCGCCAATGTCCCCAGGTGTAGGCTTTTGATAGTCCGTATAAACCTTGTTCCACCTTGACCAACCAGTGCTTGAGTTAAACGCGCGGACAAACATTCGACTAAATGTCTTACTCCCCGAATTGAACTCAACTGCGATCTGCCCCTTGTTCGCGGTCGGCACACCCGCCTTTTCAAACGTGCTCGTAATGTGCCAAGATTTTGTGCTATCCGGAGAGTTAGCATGATTGGTAATAATGACGTGCTTAGTCGTTAGGTTCGGGTCTTCGGTCCCCGTGCCCTCCCTCAAGCCCTTACCGTAGTTAAGCTGTTCTTGTAGTCCGCTTATGTCTGAAATTCCGACTTTGTGCGGGTTCTTGGCGTTTATGTGGTTAGTCAGTGCGGTATTTGTTGCCATGCCGCTTCTAGCTTCTGAAACAACCTCCGACTTTGTTTTCCCCTCTAGTTTGCCCGAGTTGTCAGAGTTGGTTGCCTTGGTTGCTGTATTCGCATTACCAGTGATCGAAATCGGCCAAGTGCCTGACGTTCCGGCCCCAGTTAGTGGGGCTTTCGCGGCGAGCTTCTTATCCAACCCGTCGACCTGGCCCGTTGTGTGCGTATGGCCTGTATCGGACTTTTTAGCTAACGCATCTTCTAGGCCGTTGATCTTGTCCATGTTGTGATCGTGGCCTGTGTCAGATTTGCCCCCTAGCTTGTTGCTAACCCATTCTTGATTGGTTGCGTGTTCCGCTTTAGTCGGAGGCGCTACCGCAAACACTTGAGTAAAATCACCCGCCTTTTTTGCATAGTTTGTTTTGATGTGAGTCTGTGAGTAATACAGCTCATCGTGCTTATGCGTTGTCGGAGACTTGCCCGCTAGCGCATCATCTAGCCCGGCAACATCCCCAGTTTTGTGTTCATGGCCTACCTCAGATTTTTTGTTTAGCTCGTCTCGCAGATCTGTAATATTCCCGATCGTGTGGTCGTGGCCTACCTCAGATTTGTTAGCTAGCTTCTCAGTTAGAGTTCTAACATCCCCAATATCGTGTTTGTGCAACGTGTTAGCCTTGCCCTCTAGCGCAAGATCTAGCCCGCTCACATCCCCAGTTTTGTGTTCATGCCCTGTGTTTGACTTCTTGATTAGCCCGTCGTTAACAAACTTTCGGGTTGCTGCGTGAGTATCTAAAGTCGGAGCTTTGACCAAAAATTGTTGCTCCGCATCACCGCCGATCTTCGCCTTGGCTGCTAGTTTCTCGGTTAGTTCTTTAACATCCCCGATCGTGTGGTCGTGGCCTACCTCAGATTTGTTAGCTAGCTTCTCAGTTAGAGTTCTAACATCCCCAATATCGTGTTTGTGCAACGTGTTAGCCTTGCCCTCTAGCGCAAGATCTAGCCCGCTCACATCCCCAGTTTTGTGTTCATGCCCTGTGTTTGACTTCTTGATTAGCCCGTCGTTAACAAACTTTCGAGTTGCTGCGTGAGTATCTAAAGTCGGAGCTTTGACCAAAAATTGTTGCTCCGCATCACCGCCGATCTTCGCCTTGGCTGCTAGTTTCTCGGTTAGTTCTTTAACATCCCCGATCGCATGGTCATGGCCTGTGTTAGACTTGCCCGCTAGTTTCTCGGTTAGTTCTTTAACATCCCCGATCGCATGGTCATGGCCTGTGTTAGACTTGCCCGCTAGCGCAAGATCTAGCCCGCTCACATCCCCAGTTTCATGTTCATGACCTGTGTTTGACTTCTTGCTTAGCCCGTCGTTAACAAACTTTCGGTTTGCTGCGTGAGCGTCTGCACTTGGAGCCGCAACACTAAACGTCTTGGCTGCATCACCCGTGATCGCTGCCTTTGATGCTAGGGCTACGTCTAATCCATCAACTTGTGCGGTCGTGTGTTCGTGGACTTCTGCCGCCGCCCCTAGTTCTTTTAGGGTTGGCTTGTCTCCGGCGTGATAAACCTTTTGATTTTTGAACTTTAGAGCCGCGCCGACCGCAAGGGCCGTTTTCGTCTTCTCGTTTCTGAAAGTGAAATCGTCGCCCCCGGCGTCGCCGAAATCGATGGAGCCCGTTAGATCTCCTGGATTGGCTTGATCTACGTAAAACTCAAGTTTCCCGCCCGCCCCTGTGCCGCTTAATACAGATAGGTTTTTGGCTGAGATCGGCCCGGTAAAATCTCCGCCCGTCTTCAAAACGCCGTTGCTATCGTTGAGGACGGTACACCATTCAAGAGGCTCAAATTCATCGCCAGGTTTTAGCTTTGTGACAATCTTTACAAGGTCTGAATTGTGGTTATATAGCCACAATTCATTTTGCTGCTGTTGGTCTACATCCCCCAGGATTAATTGATATTGGTTTGTACTTTTAACAAAGCGATATCCAAGGCCATAAGACGGATCATCGTCTATGTCATCTTTTTTGAACCGGATCGCCTTATCCGGCTGCATGAAAATATGATCCGGCACTTCGAACGGGAGCGGTTCGCCGCCTGTTACCGGGTCGCCTGTGATCTGTGAGTGACGTTTTGCCGTGTTCGACCACATCAACCAGTCACCTACACCCCATGTAATATTGACGTCGTCCAAGTCTTTGCCGCCTTGGTCGACGTAATACATTGCATTGTAATCAGGCTTTGGCTTGGAGCCCGGCCCCATTCCTGGATTCCAAACTCCACCATTTACAAAAGCGTTTACAGCGTGGCCCGCTGCGTTTTGAGCTCGGTCTGCGTCGTTCTTTGCGTTGCTCGCTGCGCCCGTTGCAACTGTCGCCTGTCCTTTTGCTTTCTCGCTATGGTGTAACGCTGAAAACTTGTCAGTCTCGACGGGTTTATCGACGGGGTTTTCCGCCCATTTTTCGGAAGTGTCGCGCGCGGTTTCTGATCCTGTTTTAGCCGTGAGAGCGTCGTCTCTATGCTGCTTTGCTTCCCCGGTTAGTGTGGTTACTTCGCCATGCTTTTTGGTCACGTCCGCTTGTGACTCGTCGACGCTTTTCTTTGCAGTGTCCACGGCGGTTTTGTTCGCTGCGACCTCTGCGCGATCGGCCTCGACCTCTCCGTGTTTATTTGTCACATCGGTTTGCTTGGCGGTAACGTCGGTTTGAATACCCTCAACGTTGGTGTGCATCGTGGTAACTTCGCCGTGCATCGTAGTAACTTCTGTGTACATAGTTACTACTTCGCCATGTTTGAGAACGACGTCGGCCTGTGACTCGTCGACGCTTTTCTTTGCAGTGTCCACGGCGGTTTTGTTCGCGGCCACTTCTACGCGATCGGCCTCAACTTCACCGTGCGCGGTGTCGACCTCCCCTTTTAGCTTTCGAACGTCCGCCGTGTTTGTTGCGACCTCTGCGCGGTCTGCTTCGACTTCTCCGTGCATTGTCACGACGGCGGTGTGCTTATCTACAACGTCTTTATGGTCCGCTTCGACTTCTGTGTGTTTTAGGGCAATGTCGGCGTGCTTTTCTACTACGTCCGTGTGTGCGGTTTCGACTTCGCCCTTTAGACGAGCAACTGTAGCGGTGTTGGTTTCTACTTCTGCGCGATCGGCCTCAACTTCACCGTGCGCGGTGTCGACCTCCCCCTTTAGCTTTCGAACGTCCGCCGTGTTTGTTGCGACCTCTGCGCGGTCTGCTTCGACTTCTCCGTGCATTGTCACGACGGCGGTGTGCTTATCTACAACGTCTTTATGGTCTGCTTCGATCTCGGTGTGCTTTAGGACAACGTCGGCGTGTTTCTCTCGAACGTCTTCCACGTCTCGATCAATATCTGCCGCGATCCCCTCAACTTTTGTAGCGTTGGCCGCGACTTCCGCTCGGTCTGCTTCGACCTCTCCGTGCATTGTCACGACGGCGCCGTGTTTATCTACAACGTCTTTGTGGTCCGCGTCGACGTCGGCGTGCATATCCACGATCTGGCCGTGTTTAGTTACAACGTCTTCGTGTGCTAAACCAACCTGGACCGCTGCGTCCATAACCTCGACGTGAGCGTCAACGACTTGAGAGTGTTTGTTTGATACATCGGTATGCATCCAAACAATTGAGTTGTATTTTGGGATTATCTCATCGCGCATTTCTTCGGCTTTTTCCGCCGCTTCCTCTGCGCGCTCTACGAACGGATCTCGCCCTCGATGATCTGTTACATAAATGTAAAATTTATCGCCGTCGGTAACGAGTAAGGAGGCGTTTTGTTGCTCCATTTCTACTAGCGTTGTCATTATTGGCAAACCTCGCGTTCTGTAATGTCAGCGCTTAGAGTTACGGACCCTTTCCAGACCGTTACCACTTCGCCCGCTTTGCAAAATTCAATGTCATATACACCCGTAACCGGGAGAGGTTGGTTAGCTAGGAACTCAAGCGCTTTGGTTTCAACTGCGCTCATTTCAAACCAAAGAAAACGCCCTGTAGCATCGATCTGTTTGTACTGCGTGAGCTCAAACCATTCGGTCCCATCTGGGCCGCCGAATTTAACGTCTGCGTTGATCACGTAATCATTCCAGTCTCTAAAAGTGAGCTTTCCCTCTTTGATTGCGTCGTCGATATCGTCCTGATCAAAACCTGGCGGCAACACTTGGGAAAGGTCTTCATTGAAAAAGCTAAATTTTGGCGACCTCCAGGTGTCGCCCCGTAAGATTCGAAACTCTTGTACTGTTAAAACTTCGGCCATATTGCCCCCATAAAAAAAGGGACCCTTTCGGGTCCCTTGTGGATTGATGTTTCTTACTTTCTATTCTGGTGGTGAGATCTGTTCGTATGGCCTGATATCAAAATCAAATAGCTGACCAACGCCAAATCTACATGTGCTGCTCACGTCCTCACCCCACAGCCTGATCTCGTAAGTGTCGCCAGGGAAAAGCCTGTCGTTGATGTACTTAGTGTCAAGCGTTACTGACTTGCCCGATGCGACATAGACGCTCAACCAACTTATTTGTTTGGTATACCAACCCGTCCCATTCCTCCTATATGCTAGAAAAACACTGACATTGCCGGACGGCCCGGTCGGTCTAATAATGCCTAGCTTGTGAATCCTAATGAGATGTGTACGGCCATAAGCGGGAAACTTTTTATACCAAGCAAATTTGTTGTTTGGTGTCCCAGGCTCTTGCCATCCAGAAATACTTTTAGGGAAGTAATAGTTTTTGGTCATTTTGTAGGTTTTACCGACGGAAATGTCCCCTTGAATTGCGTCGAGTTCAATCCCGGACGCTCTTAATTTATTGGTGTAAAGCGTCCCGTCTTGAGATATGTAGGTCTGGAAATCTTTATCTGGCCCATGATCTCCGCCCGTGCCAAAACCGGCGTGGCCACCTTTGATAAAGGAGCCTTGTACCGTTCCTTGTATGTCCGCATCGATAGCCTTTAGCCGCCCACTTTTCGAGATTGATAAAGGCGCCTTGCTTGGGTCTTCTCCACCTGTCCAAAGCCTAAATTCTGGCTGTTCTACAGATAAGAAAATCGCCTCATTTCGACTTGGTACACCTGTAACGATTTCTGAAAGAACGTTAAGCCTATTACCTGTGATCTCTCCGCCCGTGATGCGTGGCGCGGATAGCTCGATCCCGGCCTCGATGTTTCCGCCTTTTATCGTTCCGCCTTGGATATGAGCACCTGTGATTGAGTCGGACTCGATTTGATCTGCGCCGATAGTGCCATGCACAATCAAATTGCCGTCGATAATCTGAGATACATCCAACCACGCTGATCCATTCCAATACTTCGTCATAGAAAACTCAGACGGTTGATTGTATTGCGTGAGCGTGTCCCAGTTTACGAGGGCCTTTCCTGGGAATTGGTTCTTTGTATATTCGTCGCTTGGGTCCCATGCTCCAGTTGGAACTTTCACGTATACAT
>NZ_JCBDGU010000039.1:0-225709 GCF_059834255.1 Vibrio sp. R11-SG3-ISO9 | reverse complement strand
GCGTACTCCTATAAAGTATTGATATATCTTGTAAATAGACCGCTAGTTTATTTGTTCTTTCAAAGTCATGTAACTGCTCAGTTAAGAACAGCGCTTGTCTACCTGCGAGAAACAACAGCAAGGAGATAGGAAGTAGTACTAAGCCGAAGAGTTTATGTTTGACTGACAAATTATTCCATATTGTTTTTGTAGACATATAGGTTCCATCCAACTACACGCATATACAAACAGTAGGATAAACTGCCCAAATTGGAAATTTTATTTGATGAATTTTGAATGAAGTGTGGAACAGGTAACTATTTGATGGAGGTATTAATTTAGGATTGGAGTACGACCTTTTGACTTGTACCAAAGCCCTACCAAAATGAGGGAGTTAGTGTTGATGTTTAAAGATGCGTTTATCCCGCCATTTGAGTACTTACCTGCTGGTATACTGCGAAACTTTAGACTGCTACCCAACACCTCTTGGTACAACAAATCGCTAAACTCATCATCAAATAAAACACTGAAACCAAATCCAACTTTGTTGCTAAGAACTTGCGGGTTTTCAATGGTTTTTCCTGAAGGACTGACGCTTGTCCAAGCCTTTCCGTAATAGTAGATATTGTTATAAGCAAACCAAGGGTTTTTGCTCATTGCGTCTTCGGCGTACGCGCTGATGATTCCGGTCTCTTCCCATTTTTGCTTGTGTAGCTCATAAAAGGGTACTAACTGACTCCAACTCGGGTCACTTTGATACTCAATACTCGCGAGAACATAAGGATCACTGGTTAGGAACGGGACGTTGCGTGAGTCAATCTGAATATCGATACCTTGAATCTCGATCGTTTCTAGGTAGTCTTCTAGGTCTGGAAAGGGCAACTCATAGCCATACATTTTGAAACCTTCAGCCGCGTACTGAAGATAGCCATTTCTTCCCTCTTGACGGTAGTACTCTCGATTTTTATAGAGTTTGGCCCCAAAGAGTGTGCCGTTGTGTACTGCTCGACTAAGATCCCATCGCGTGACGATTTCATTTACGCTTGGGGAGAGTTCTGGGTGTTGCTGTTCTAGAATCTTCAACCAAATGAGGAGCCGGCCTATATCTAATGCTGACCAGCCGTTGCCGTTACTTTTGCTATCACTCAAGCGGCCCGAGGGAAGCCCAGTTTTCGTGCTGTACTCTCGGTTTGGTAAACTGCCTTTGTAGAGTGGGAAAGAGCTTAAAGTAGCCAGAGTTTTCTCAAGCTCGTAATGCACTTGCTCAGTTTCTTTCATGCCTAATGCTTCTAAGGCGAGGGTTGCAGCAATGCCACTCGCTACATCCCACATCGTCGTATGACTATAGCCTTGGACCGAATTCCACAATCCTGTCTCTTTATGGAAGTTACGTTGGATGTAATGCTCCGCCTTTTTAGCGAGCAAACGTTCATTTCGACTTAATACTATTGGATCGTCGTTTTTGACAATGGTTGATTTAGGGTGACCGACATGCATTTCTTCTGGGATGGTGTCCGTTACATTGTTCTCTTTTGCATCTTCAACAATCGGCGGTGCAATCACTCTTCGATAGTACTGTGTTTTAGGCGCAGTAGCAGATTCAACACTTTCACCTTCTTCAACGGTACTTACACCTCGCTGCCCATAAAAGCTAACCTCTTCATCGCCATAGCTAGCGAAAGAGGTAAAAAAGGCCGTAAGACTCAAAAACACCGTCTTATATTGGGTATGTCTATGAAGAAATTGTGCCAATGCAATCTGACTCATAATGTTTGTCTAACATAATGATAATACAACTTATTGTTTAACAGAGTTTAAATTCCAAAAAATGTGAGAATAGAAGTTGGTGATAATTTGCACAATTAACTTGTTGTTGATCGGGATTAGCTGTTAAACTTGAGGCATAACAACGGACAGAACTGGCTAGATGGATTTTGATTTAGTTAGGAATAAGATTGTTATGTTCAAATTTTACGATTTCCTCCACGAAATAGGCGTTGTTGTTCCAGAACAACAAGCTTCTCACAATAATTTTTCTGCTGACTACCATTACTCAAGTTCTCGTTATCAAATTGAAGAACCCGCAAAAAAGAGAATTGCAGATTACTTGTCTTCCAATGTACTCAAGCGATTGAATTGTGGTGATGTATTGAATTCTAACGGTGTTATTGCTTTTTCCTTTGGTGATAGCGACGACGTCAACCAACTCCTTGCGAAAGAGGTGGAAAGATTCCACCAAGAAAATCCACTTGCTCCGTGTTACGTACAGCAAGAGGTCGCGGCTCATTTAAAAGCAACACCTCATGTGAGTATTGAAAACAGTGCTTATCAAACAACAACGGATGTTGCGAGAGCGGCATTGAACGATATTGGTCTCGCGAAGATCACGGTGATCGCGCAGTCTTGGCACGCACAGCGTTGTATCGAAACTTGTGAATCGCTTGGTTTTGAAGTGGTTGCATTGAGGGTGAGTGATGGATTTCCGGCCAAAGATCCACAGCCTTGGGTGAGGAACCCGATTAACTGGATCATTAAAGAGAGCCATCGAGAAGTCGCGACTGGTTATGAAATCAGTGAGCAGTTTAATCTGGTTTAGTAACGTGATATTGAATTTTAAACATGGGGTTAGCACTAACCTCATGAAATGTTGCAAGTTGTGCTCTAGTGCAAGTTATCGAGGAATTACAAAGAGATAATCACAAATTAATTTATCCTTCTCCTGAAATAAGTCAATTCTTGTCTATACTCACCTTATAATAATATGCAACTAAGTGAGTTGGCTTAATATGGATGATTTGAAACTGAGCCCTTTTCATAGTGTGAAAAGAGCGGCTTGGGCTGCCGTTGGCTTTAGTATGGGCATTAATCTTCTGGTGTTGGCAGTACCAGTCTACAGCTTGCAACTGTTCGATAGAGTGATGAGCAGTGCAAGTATCGAAACCTTGTTTGCTTTGCTCGGCATAACTCTGTTTTTGGTCACTTCTCAATCCGCACTTGAATATATCCGAACTTTGTTAATGCAACGGTCTGCGCTCAAGCTAGACACTCAATTGAGTGGCCAACTGTTGGATCTGAGTATCTCCACTTCTTCTCAAACAAACAGTATAGATAAGCAGCCATTGCATGATTTGAGCACGCTCCGTAACTTTTTAGCGTCGCCATCGACTTCTTCAATTCTTGATCTCCCTTTTACTCCGCTGTTCTTGTTACTGCTGTTTTTCCTTCATCCGTACATTGGCATTGTCGCTCTGACAGGCGCGGTGGTTTTTTCTCTACTCACTGTTGTGATGATGTTAGGTGGGCGCAAAGTGAGTGGGGTGGCGCAAGAAGAGACGGGGAAAGTCGCAATGGAACTCAACGACTTTTTACGTAATGCACCAACTCTCAAAGCTATGGGCATGAGTCAAAACATCGGTAAAGTATGGGAAGAGAAGAATCATAAAGTACTAAGCTTGCAATGGCTGGTTAACGCGCGAGTTGGCTTATTGTTGGCTGTGAGTCGTTATTTCAGAACCCTACTACAAGTTGTGGTTTTAACGCTCGGCGTTTATTTGGCGTTACAACAACAAATAGGGTTGGGTGCTGTTATTGCTAGCTCAATCTTAATAGGCCGCGTGTTGAGCCCGTTTGAAAGTGCAGTCAGCGGCTGGAAATCTTGGTACAGCGCTTATCAATCATGGAGTCGCCTGAAAAAATGCGCCTCTCTTACCAACCCATCGGTTAAAACTCTGCTACCTCAACCTCGAGGAGAGATTCAATTTAACAATGTCTCGCTAAAGTTCCCAGGTGCAAAATCACCGACGTTGCAGGGGATCAACTTTAAGCTGGGAGCGGGACATGCACTTGCGGTTATGGGCAACTCTGGCTCAGGTAAATCATCACTGGCGAGCCTGTTAATGGGTATTCACAAAGCAAGCGTTGGTGAAATCAAGATTGATGGTGCGACCGTTGAGAAGTGGGACCAAAATCAGTTTGGTCAGTATATAGGGTATCTTCCTCAGCACGTCGGATTGCTTGCCGGAACGGTGAAGCAGAATATTTCACGATTCTCTGACTGTAATGACGAAGAAGTCGTTTCTGCAGCAAAACTCGCATGTATACATGAGTTAATCATGGCACTGCCTGATGGGTATGACACCTATATTGGCGAAGGAGGAATTCTACTATCAGGTGGTCAGAAGCAACGCATCGGTCTTGCCCGTGCTATCTATTCGAATCCAAAAGTTCTGGTTCTAGATGAGCCTAATTCGAACCTTGATCCTGAGGGCGAAACGGCGCTCGCTATTGTTCTTCAACACTGCAAAGAGAACAGCATAACTGTGGTGATGATTTCTCATCGTCCGGGTTTCCTACGTCAAATGGATTGGGTAATCAGCCTCAAAGAAGGACGTGTTGAGAAAGCAGGAACGTGTGAGCAGTTCTTGGGGCTGAGAGATGGCGACACTATCAACACCAACAACATCGACCAAGTAAAAGAGCAGCGTAGAGGATAGGGGCATTTATGGAACGTGAATTCAGTACACGCAAATTGATTATTCTTGGCTCTGCAATCCTACTGGTTACCGTCGGAGGCTTTCTGTTTTGGTCCATGACCATGTCTTTGAGCTCTGCGTCTGTCGCGCATGGTAACTTGGTTGTTGAGAGTAAAAGAAAGCAAATTCAGCATTTACAAGGTGGTTGGGTGAAAGAGGTGTTGGTGAAAGATGGCCAGCAAGTTGAGGTCGGTCAAGTGTTGCTTGAGCTCTCTGATACTAAATCCGAATCCGATTATAAGCGTTACCTTTACCGTAATTTCTCGTTGGTGGCGCAAAAGGCACGTCTTGAAGCGCTTCTGAATGAGTCGGAAGAGCCGAAATGGCCAGAGGTTTTGGTGAATGAACAACAAGATTCGTTGATTGTTATGCCTATCGTAAATAGTGAGCGAGTACAGTTCGAACAAGGGTTATTGCGAAAGCAATTGATTGACTCTTTATACAACCAAAAATCGACCCTTTACAAAGAAAAGATTCAGGGTAACCAGTTTCAGAAAAAAGCAGTGGCTTCACAGCGTGATTTGATCAAACAAGAGATCGATATGACGAAAGGCTTAGTTGCTAAAGGGTACGTGTCTAAAACTCGTATGTTAGAGCTTCGTCGTCATCTAGCTCGAATTGAAGGCGAGCTAGCGGAGATTAACGTCACTATCGACGTGACCAAGCGAGAACTTGAAACCTTGGAGCAAAGCTACAAAAGTCAGCTATTAGATTTAAAACGCGATTATGCTCAGCAGCTAAAATCCGTTAACGATGAGGTACGGGACGTTAAACAAGTGATGAATACCTTGGAAGACGTGCGTTCACGTATCCAGATTCGTAGCGAGTTTAAAGGACGTGTTGTAGGGTTAAATATTTCCAGTGTTGGTGGTGTGGTACGTCCGGGGCAAGTGTTGATGGAGATTGTGCCAGACAGCGATGAATTGATTGTTGAGGCAATTGTGCCTCCTAGAGACATTGATATTGTCCGTTCAGGACAGGACGCAAGGATTCGGTTAACGGCATACAGCGCAAGGCAAGTACCGCCAGTACTGGGAGAGGTGATTCATGTATCTGCTGACAGAGTGGTTAAAGGTGGTGACGCGGATGAAAAAGACCAAGGTTATTTGGTGAAAATCCGGTTTGATCGTGATGACCTTCAATCATTGCAAGCTGAAAACCACATTGAGCTGTACCCGGGGATGCTTACGGAGGTGCTGATTTTGGTCGAAGAACGTACGCTTTGGGATTACCTGATAGGCCCATTAACCAGTGGGATGGCTAAAGCCATGAGGGAGGCGTAATGGATGAGTCGATGGTGTTTTGGTTAGGGTTCTATTTGTGCTTCTTTGCAATGAGCACGTACGTTGGTTTCAAAAAGAACAACCTAGTTGCCGGTGTGCTCTTAGGCTATGTCTTGGGTCCAATTGGTCTGATTTTGTTATTGATGAGCAGTGACCGAAAACAGGGAACCTGCCCACACTGTTCGCAACGGATTGACCGTCAATCTTATATCTGCCCGAAGTGCGAACAAAAGTGTTACAAACAAGTGATTTAAGGAGGCTACTGTGAGTAAAGGAACTATTGTGTTGATGACAGCTGTAGCTATAACGTCGACCGCAGCAGCAGGTTATTTTGGATATAAGAACGCCAACATTGAATCGCGAATCGATACCTTGATAGCCGAAAAAGTCTCGGAAAAAGAAGCGGATATAGAAGCATTGAATGAGGTTATTACAGAGCTGACGGATCAAATGGCTTCAATGACATACGTTAAGCAAATGGATGATGAGACGTATGAAAAACAGGTCGCGGCAGCAGATCTCAAGCTGGTGGAAATGTCACAAGAAATAGACGAGCTAACTGAGAAACTAGCAGCCTCAAATATCGCATTAGCTAAGGCGAATAAGTCGGCTCGTATATACCGCTCTCGATACCTCTCAGAAAAAGACTCCGTTAAGAGCGCCAAGCTTGCGATGAATGAGCAATTAGCCAAAGAAAAGTTCGCACTTGAGCAACAGAATCAAAAAGCCCTAGCGGCTCAACGAACGGAGTTAGAAGACGAGTACTCAACACAAGCCCAAAGAGCAGAGACTGAGAAACGTGTCGATGAAATTATGACTAACTTCTCTAATCTGCGTGTGGACTTAGACTTGGTTAATAAGTGTGATCCTGAGTACTTAGAACGTTATGGGGAAGCGAAAAGCATGCTTAACCATATGAGAACTTACATTCAACAAAACGATCTAAATTCGGAATACTACTTCTTTGTGATTTCTAATGACGCTCAAATAACCCGTAAAACCCGAGAGTTGTGTATAGAGGGGTAATTGAAATCAGTTCCGTTAGATATCTGGGAACAATATAGCTTTTTAAATGGACTCATATGAGTCCATTTTTTGTTTTCTAAGACGCTGAAAAAGCTTTGCGGCTGATGCACCTTTGTGCTGGCGACTGAGGCGAGCTTATAGCTAGGTATAACGACGAGGATTGGTTACTTGATAGTATCAGTTAATTGACAGGGAATTGGTTAAGCAACGTAAGATTAGCCAGCAGGTTAGGGAAGTAAATACATGGTTTTGGCTTAGTAGTCTTAGAATAGAAAGCGGCTCATAATGAGCCGCTTGTTGGTGAGTTAGGTTAATGAAGAGTGTTATACGTCTTCTGAATCTGGGAAGTTGATGTCACCGCTATTCAAGTCACTCCAGATAACCACTTCTTGTCCTGCTTCACTTTCAAAGCGATAGCCGTATAGCGAGCCAGTGTCGATGTTGCTTTCACGATAGATGTCTTGAAGACTGTCGCTCATCTCTAGGTGACTCTCAGTAAGCTGCCAGCCCCAACCGGAAACATCGATACTGCTTGCACCGGTACATACGAACTGACCAGCGGTATCACCTGCAGTGTTATTGGCTGCAATCTTATCGAGAGCAAGTGCGAGTTCTGTGTCACTTGAGCTGATCTTCACACCCTCAATCTCTTGGAATGTATTGTGCGTCATATCGATCATTTGGCTTTGATTGTCACCACCCACAACCAGGACATCGAAGTCTGAACCTCCGCTAAAGTGAACAACACCAGCTTCACCAGACTCGACTTCGCTAGAGTCAAATATCAGTTGGTCATTACCCGCACCGCCATAAAGTTGGTCGATACCTTCACCACCATCTAAGATGTCGTTACCGACTTGGCCGAATAGGGTGTCATTGCCTGAATCACCCGACAGTTTATCGTCGCCTTCGCCGCCATCTAGGGTATCTGCGTTATTATTACCACTTAAGGTATCGTTGCCTTCACCGCCTGACACATAATCGTCACCAGAGCCGCCAGACAATTTATCGTCACCGCTTGCACCATATAACATATCGTTGCCTCCATTACCTGATAGTGTGTCGTTGCCGTCTTCACCAAACAGTGTATCGGCAGAGCCGCCGCCACCTAGGTTATCGTCTCCAGAACCGCCCCAAAGTGTATCTTCGCCTGAATCACCTCTAAGGGTATCGTTGCCTTCACCACCCACGAGTGTGTCATCACCAGAGCCACCAGATAGGTAGTCGTTACCTGCTCCGCCATCCAGAGTATCTTGGTCATTCTGACCATACATGATGTCGTTGCCTTCGCCACCTTCGAGGGTATCGTCTCCATCTCCGGCATATAGTTTATCGCTATCAGCACCACCGAATAAGCTATCGTTGCCTGCACCAGAAGATAGGGTATCGGCACCTGTACCGCCGTAAAGGGTGTCTGAGCCACTACCAGTCGTGACCGAATCGTTCCCGTCATCACCAGAAACAGTGCTGTTGCCAGAGTTCACTCTGATAGTATCGTTACCTTCACCACCTGCGATGGTGTTGGTTTCACCACTCGCAGTGATATCATCGTTTCCTTCACCGCCTGTGATGTTGTTGGTGCCGCCACTGGCTGTGATCGTGTCATTTCCTTCGCCACCAGCAATCGTGTTAACGCTGCCAGTCACAGTGATCGTATCGTTGCCGTCATCACCGGAAATGTCATTTACTCCACCGCCGGTAGAGCTGATAACGTCAGCACCTGCACCGCCAGTAATCGTGTTACTCGCACCAGTTAGTTGGATATTGTCATCACCATCACCACCATCGACGATGTTGTTGTCTGACGCATCTTCAATATAGTCGTCGCCTTGACCACCCAACAGGGTATCCGCGCCCGAACCACCGAGTAAGGTATCATCGCCTTCGCCACCTGATAGAGTATTACTGCCGCCTTCTGCAATGAGTTTATCGTCGCCCAAACCACCAGATAGGGTATCGTTGCCCGCGCCTGAGTAGAGTTGGTCATCCCCAGCATCGCCTGACAAGTTATCATTGCCAGCACCACCGAAAATAAGGTCGTTGTCATCACCACCAGATACGGTATCGTGACCTTCGCCCGCATCAATTAAGTCTTCACCCTCGTTACCAGACAGGTTGTCATTGCCCGCTGCACCAGAGAGAATATCGTCACCCAAGCCGCCAGTTGCTGTATCAGCTCCTGAGCCACCATAAAGTGTGTCAGCACCTTCACCGAGTGTGATTTTGTTTGCACCATCCTCGCCATACACGGTGTCATCACCGGTGCCTGCATCCACAGTGTCGTCACCGCTACCGGCATAAAGAACATCGTCTCCGTCTGCACCAGTAATCGTATCGTTATCGGCGCCACCGTATAGCGTGTCCGCTTGTTCGCTTCCGATAAGCGTATCGTTACCTTCGCCACCGAAAATGTTGTGGCTACCTGTTTCTGCAGCAATCAGTGTATCGTTACCTTGCTCACCAAGTAGAGTGTCTTGGCCGTCATCGCGAATGACGTCGTCACCTTCGCCGCCGGCAAGAAGGTCATAACCATCACCACCAATAAGTTCATCGTTACCCGCGCCACCAAATAGTGCGTCGTCGCCGTCACCACCTTTCAGTACGTCGTCACCACTTCCAGCGTCAATGTGGTCATTTCCTGCACCAGCGTCGATAGTATCCGCACCATCACCTGCGTATATCTGGTCAGCACCTTCGCCAGTATTGATATTGTCTGAGTGGATACCACCATAGACAGTATCGTCTCCTAGGCCTGTTGCGATGGTATTTGATCCGGACTCACCATATACGGTGTCGTTACCTTCTCCAGTTGTAATGTTATCGGTACCTGAACCTGCATAAACGGTGTCATGGCCAGCGCCAGAGGTGATAGTATCGTCACCTGAACCACCAGATAGAAGGTCATCTTGGTCTGAACTAACAAGTACATCGTCACCGTCCTCACCGTAGATTTCGCTGCGACCGGTACCACCGTCGAGTTGGTCATTACCCGTACCGCCAACTAGAATGTCGTCGCCTTCTTCACCTTTGATGATATCGTCGCCGTCATCACCAATTAGAGTATCGCTACCTGTACCACCGTGGATAACATCATCGTTGCCGCCACCTAGCACTGTGTCATTACCGGCGCCTGCGTAGATCTCGTCGCTACCTTGGTTACCTTCAATGAAGTCGTCACCTTCGCCGGCCTGAATTGAGTCATCACCGCTACCACCGTAGAGGCTATCGTTCTCTGCAGAGCCAGTTAGGGTATCTTGACCATCTCCACCATACAGTTCACTGGCGTTCAGTCCAGCATTAATGACGTCATCACCACCTTCACCAAAGAGTTGGTTGTTACCTTCGACGCCTTCAATAATATCGTCACCACCACCAGCGAAAACTTTGTCATCACCGGTTCCGGCATCAATTACGTCAGCGCCTTGGCCAGTGAAGGCAGTATCGTTGCCAGCACCTAGTGTCACTTTGTCATCACCGCTGTCGGCATAAACAGTGTCGTCACCCGCGCCAGAGCTGATCGTATCGTCACCAGCACCACCAGACAGTAGGTCATCTTGATCTGCACTGGTAATAACATCATCACCATCTTCGCCGTAAATCTCACTGCGGCCTGTACCGCCATCAAGTTGGTCATTGCCTAAACCACCAACTAGAACATCGTCTCCTTTGCCACCAGTGATGATATCGTCGCCAGCCTCACCGATGAGAGTATCGTTACCTTCGCCACCGGAAATAACGTCATCACCTTCGCCACCAAAACCAACATCATGGCCCGCGCCTAGATTGAGCGTATCATCGCCATCGTTGCCCTCGACCACATCATCGCCAGCGTCTGCTGTAATAGTGTCGTTGTCCTGTCCACCGTAGATCTTGTCGGATTCAGTTGAACCAGTCAGTGTATCTTCACCGCTACCACCGTAGAGTTCACTGGCATTCAAACCTGCAGTAATGGTGTCATTACCTTCTTCGCCGAACAGTTGGTTGTTGCCAGATACACCTTGAATAACGTCGTCGTCAGCACCTGCATAAACTTGGTCATTACCTGCGCCTGCAACGATGGTGTCTTGTCCTGCACCAGTAAACGCCTTGTCATGGCCTTCACCAAGGTTGATATTATCGGTGCCACTGCCTGAGTAAACAGCATCGTGGTCAGCGCCTGAATCGACCGTATTGTCTCCGTCACCTGCATAAACGGTGTCGTGGCCCGCGCCAGTTTGAATCGAGTCTTGTCCAGCGCCTGCATACATTAGATCGTCGCCAGAGCCGGAATCTATGGTGTTATCGCCGTCGCCCGAAAAAATGGTGTCATGGCCTTCGCCAGTATCAATAGTATCGTCACCGAAATCTGTGTAGACAGTATCGTCGCCAGCGCCAGACGTAACTTGGTTGTGGCCCGTTTCACCAAATACCGTGTCTGCGCCTTCTCCAGTATCTATGATGTCATCACCAGAGCCTGCATAAACTTGGTCGTCACCAAGACCCGTTGTGATGGTATCGACACCCTCATTACCATGAATAATGTCGTCACCTTCGCCACCATCAATCACGTCATCGCCTTCGCCACCAAAGAGTTGGTCGTTACCAGCGCCACCGGTTAGTGTGTCATCGCCAATATCACCATATAGCGTGTCGTGTCCCTCACCACCACTCATGGTGTCATCACCGTATTCACCCACTAAGGTATCGTGACCTTCACCACCTGTGATGGTGTCGTCTCCGTCGCCGCCGAGTAGTAGGTCGTTACCCGCATCGCCCGATATTTGGTCAGCACCTGCGCCACCGAGTACGAAGTCGTCGCCTTCGCCACCAGAAATGACATCGTCACCTTCTTCACCATGAATTTCGTCGTTGCCTTGGTTGCCTTCAAGAACATCGTCGCCTTTACCACCGAAGAGTTTATCGTTACCCTCGCCGCCGTAAAGGGCATCTTGACCGTCATCACCGATTAGAGTGTCGTGTCCTTCGCCGCCATGAAGAGTATCGTCACCTAACTCACCCATGAGTAAGTCATCGCCTTCGCCGCCATGAATAGTGTCGTCGCCGTCAGAACCGAGTAGGGTGTCGTTGCCTGTGCCACCATCTAGGTAGTCGTCCCCGTTACCGCCGACCAAGACATCGTCACCTTCTTCGCCATATAAAGTGTCATCGTTAATGTCGCCATCTAGGAAATCATTACCTTCACCGCCGTAGATGGTGTCGCTACCTTGCTGGCCTTTAAGAATGTCATCGCCACTACCACCATCAATGGTGTCGTCGTAAATGTTGCGAACGGCTACGTTCATGTCGTCGATGGTAGAGATTGGCTCGCCGTTTTCGTTTAGGAAAGTAAAGGTAACTTCACCATTGTCACCAATAGAAGATTCAGGAATTTCTGTATCGACGGTGATATTACCGTTAGCATCTACCGTCGCGATTTGAGAAGCGATGATGGTGCCGTTTTCATCGGTAAGTTGAACTGTCACGGTACTGTTTGCCGCTAAACCACCTACTGTGGTTGAGGTGTTGACGGCTTGATTGACAGCAAAATTGTCTAATCTAACCGTATGAGAGGATTGTTGCTCGTTGGTTTCAGCATCAAACTCGTAAGCGGTGTAGGATTCACCCCATGAGTCGTCTCCACTCACTGGCGTATCATTGTTCTCTTCAAGACCGTATTCTACGTCGCCTAGTACGGTATCATTGCCACTACCTGTAGATATTTTGTCGCTACCTTCTCCTGCAGTGACAAAATCATCACCTGCAAGCGTGCTTATCTCATCGTTACCAGCACGGCTGTTTACCGCGTCATCTTGATCTGTACCAACAATAAGATCGTCGTGTTTTGTTCCTTCCATGAGCCTTCTCCTAGCCGTATAAGGTGATGTTTTCTGACGTTACGGTTCAAATAATCTGGCCTCGCAATTAGCACGTTTATTTGATTCTCATATTGCTAATTGCATTTATGGTGCCAGTTGCATATTTTGAGTTGTAACTTAAGATTAGACGGCTTGAAGATGTTTGCCACAAAGATTCTCAAAATGAATGAAATCAACAACTAATGGTTGAAAAAATTTAGAAAGCAAAACTGTATGCTAGGGTGATTGAACCATCTTTGAAACGACCCGTACCTTCACCTCTGTCAGAAGAGTTCCAGCGATTCCCAGAATAATTGTTATATTGCAAAGTGATGGTACCCGGTCGCCAGTCAAAATAACCGAAACCGTAGGTATAATCTGGGTTCCAGGGCTGTTGTTGCTGTTTGTCAAAATAGTAAAACGCGGTGCCATTGACATACCAGTTGCCCCAAATTGAGTATTTACAACCTAGACTCAAGGTTTGGTGGTTGTTTTTGTATTCGGTTGTCGCAAGGTTGAAATACTCAGGTGTGAAGTTATAGTCAATTTGACAACCGATGGCTCCGTCGTCAGTAAATCTGAATAGATCGACGAAAGGCGATTTGATGGGGAACTTCCAACCAAGCGACCAAGTTCCTTGCTTAAACTCTGTTCGATTTTGTCCAGGATCGGGATTAAATCTGTTCCCGCCATAGTTTGCATAGACCAAACTTAGTGTATAAGGACGCCAATCGCTGTAACCAAACACGTAGGTGAAGTCCGGATTCCATGCTTGTTGTTGATCGCTATCTAGATAGTGATAAACCGTACCAGACACAAACCAAGCGCCAGCAATTGTGTATTTTAGCGAAAGGGTTAGGGTTTTATTGAGGTTGGTTGGCCCTTGAGTACTGCCCGCTGGAATGTTGGCTGATTCGGTTTCAGCCAAAGGTTGGTGATAACCGACATTACCACTCAAACCATCAAGGAGTTCTCTGTCTTCCCAATCCTGAAAAGGAAAGGCAAATGAGCTTGATACTCCCTTCCAAATTTCATCTATTTCGTCATCGGTTGGTACTTTAGGTGCAGAGGGTTGATTACCAACACTTGATAACGTCGCACTCTCTTGAGGAGGGGGAGCATGAGGAGCGGTGTTTGCCAGAAAACTGTCTGCCCATGCACTATTCGACAATAGAACAATACCAATAAGTAATCTGCGCTTAATCATTACTGTCATTTCTAACAATCCACTCCCTGTGATTGTGTTAAATACCGCACAACGTTAACTTAAGCATAACAAAATTATAAGAAACAATTTGCAAAGCAATGAGTTGAGTCTAACCTAAAGTAATAAAGCACGTGAACCAAAGCCAAAATCATAATTGGCAGAAGTGTGATAAGAACGTCAGAAAAGGCTTAGGGTAAAGAATGAAGGATATTCTGCTTGTTGATGATAACCGAACCATATTGGTTTATATGAGTTCGGTTTTAAAAAAGCGTGGTTATCAAGTACATACTGCAACTGGTGGTGAAGCTGCTTTGCAGATGTTAGCGGATAACAACGATATTCAGCTTGTACTGAGCGATTGGATGATGCCAGGTATGAGTGGAGTAGAGCTGTGCAGCGAGCTTAAGTCCAAAAACTATAACCGTTACATTTTCTTTGTGCTTCTCTCTTCAAAGGGCGATGAAGCGTCCATCATTAACGGTATTGACGCTGGCGCCGATGACTTCATCGACAAAAAAACTTCAATAGATGAACTTGATGCGCGAATCCGCGCAGGCTTTCGTACTCTGGCGCTTCATAATGAAGTTGTCGACAAAAATACTAAATTGGATCAAGCCTACGAAACGATCAAGCGTGACCTTGATTCTGCCAGCGAATTGATCCGACAAATCCTGCCCAAAACCAAACACTTCAGCTGTGTTGAGCTTAGCTATATCTCGATTCCGAGCGCCCAAGTAGGTGGCGATATGTTGGGTTATATGCAGCTCGATACTGATCATGTTGCCTTTTATCTGTTCGACGTCGCGGGTCATGGTGTTTCTTCGGCTCTTATGTCGTTTTCAGTGCAAACCAGCTTATCGGTTCAAAACGGCAGTTCTTCTGTGGTTCTAAAAAACGATGGTGACACATCAACCGTGTGTGCGCCTGCTGATGTGGTATCTAAACTGAATGAAATGTATATGAGTAGTGATGCCAACATTCTTTATTTCACGATGATCTATGCCGTCCTAAACGTGAAAACCGGTCTTATGTCTTACTGCTGCGCTGGTCATCCACCTTTAGTTTGGTACCACGGCAACCAAGGAAACGCAGAACTGATTGGTCACGACAACTTCGTTGTTGGGGCTTTTGATGATGTGGAATATCAAGCTGCACAAATTCAACTCGAACCAGGCGATAAAATCTGGTTTTACTCAGACGGTATTACAGAAGCAGATAACGGAGACGAGCAGTACTCGGAAGAAGGCTTGCGTGATGCGATCGAACAACTGAATCAATATCCGATTCAACAACAAACCGAATTATTAGTAAATAACGTTAGAGACTGGACGAAGTCGGACTGTTTTGACGATGACGTCAGTGTTCTAGTGGCGGAATGGAAAGGTCCTCAAGAAGGAGACGCTCAATGCGATATGAAATTAGTCAACAAGGCAACTGCACAGTTCTTCAAGTAAATGAAGAGCGATTTGACGCTAAATTAGCACCCCAGTTTAGAGAAGTTTTAGAGACACTTACTCCGGAGCTGTCACCAAACGTTGTGCTTGATATCAGCAACGTTAAGTTTATGGATAGCAGTGGCTTAGGTGCAGTAATGGGTGTGTACAAAATGCTTCGTGACAAGAAAATCGCGGTTGCTAACGCGCAGAAGCCAGTGCAAGACCTGTTTAAACTTACGCGCATGGATAGGCTGATCAAGACGTATACCAGTGTCGATGAAGCCCTCGCAACAGCTGTGTAAGGGAGACTGATATGAAAGGAATGATCTTAGCGGCAGGGAAAGGTACACGAGTGAAGCCAATCACTCAATCGCTGCCTAAGCCAATGATTCCAATTCTGGGCAAGCCGGTAATGGAATCTATGATTGAGCTCTTTTCACAGCACAACATCAATAAGATTGTGATTAACACTAGTCACCTTGCGGAAGTTATCGAAGGCTACTTCGGCGATGGACACCACTTTGACGTTCAGCTTTCTTACTCTTACGAGGGAGAGTGTGTTGACGGCAAGTATCAGAGTAAAGCGCTCGGTTCTGCTGGTGGAATGCAGAAGATTCAGCAGTTTTCGGGCTTCTTTGATGAAACTTTTGTGGTTGTTTGTGGTGATGCTTGGATCGATTTGGACCTTACAGAAGCCGTTCGCAAACATAAGAAGAATGGCGGTATCGCAACCATCATTACTAAAAGCGTCATCTTAGATGAAGTCGAAAAGTATGGTGTTGTCGTTGCTGACGAAAAAGGGTTGGTTACTAGCTTCCAAGAAAAGCCGTCTAAAGAAGAAGCACTTTCTACGCAAATCAACACCGGTATCTATATCTTTGAGCCTGCGATCTTTGACTACATTCCGAAAGAGGGCGAATACGACATTGGTAGTGAGTTATTCCCAATGTTGGTGGAGAAGCACGTCCCGTTTTACGCAGTTGAAATGAATTTCCAATGGCTCGATGTAGGTAACATTACGGATATCTGGAGTGTGACCAAAGATATCTTAGAGGGAAAAGTTCCCGGTTATCGTATTCCTGGCACCCAAGTTAAAGCTGGGGTGTGGGTCGGGATCAATACGGTTGTTGACGTGAATAACTGTAATCTTCAGCCTCCCGTTGTAATTGGTAGCGGATGCAAAGTCGATCCGAATGCGAAAGTTATAGGTCCTGCACTTATCGGAGCCAATTGTCAGTTGGATGAAAAAGCAGTGGTCGAAGAGTCACTTATTTTTGACAACATTCATGTCAAAGAAGGTTGCCATATTAAGCATCAAACCATTTTTGGTCAGTATTGCATTGGTCATGATGGCGAACAGAACCACGACTTGGACTGGTGCAATTTGAGAACCTACGCCGCGCACAATCGTGTATCTGACATGTTGAATGGTATGTAGCAGAGGAGTGTGCCGATGTTAGACGTATTCGAACAAGCTTATAAAAGCTCTTTGGAGACTTCGCGACAAGTCGCAGTAGAGCTCAACGATTATTGGTCTGGTATAGGCATTTCTCCCGTGTTAGCCACTCAGTTAGAGCTGTGTGTGGTCGAGATGGTGAATAACACTTACATACACGCGTATAGCGAGCAAGAAGGCAAGCCAGTCAAAGTAAAGTGCAATCTGAATGAAGACTCAGAAACAAAGACCATCTGTATCGACATCATCGATAGAGGCGAACCTATGACACAAACTCAATTGGAAAAGGCTTTGTCCAACGAATTTGTTGATATGGACCCTGATGATGACACTACTTGGGCGACGTCTGGAAGAGGGTTCATGATTGTCTCTGCGCTGATGGATGACATTAAGCTACGTGTAGAAGATGGAGAAAACTGCTTCATGATGACCAAAGAACTTGAGGAAAGTGACCTCATAGAAAACGTGTGTCCCCCCTGATTAGAACATTCTAATAAGAGCTGGCTAGGTCAATAAAATAGGGAAAGGAACAAATGGATAATTATTTTGAGAAATTTGAGCACAGGGTACCACCAGAGCCTGTCCCTCATAGTATTCCCAGAGAACTTCTATATCAGTATTTAGCAACATGTAACTTAACACTCGGCATTTGGTACCTAGGTTGGCGCTGGATGTATGCTCTAAATTATGATGCGTTGTGGTTTTCGTTACCTTTGGCATTTGCAGAGTCTTGTGCCTTTATTGGTTCGATGTTGTTCACTTATAACTTGTGGAAAGTTGAGGACGAACCTAAGAAAGCGCCACCATATAAGATCTCGGAGTGTAGTCTCGACACCGAAGAAGACAGGCCAATCAGTGTTGATGTGTTCTTTCCCAGTTACGATGAAGAACCTGAACTGGTTAAGCTGAGTATTTTAGACGCACAGAAAATCACTTACCCGCACGATATCACGATCAAAATCTTTATTCTTGATGATGGCAAGCGACCAGAAATGGAAGCGATGGCTAAGGAAATGGGGGTTGGCTACATTACTCGTGACGGTAATGTTGGCTTCAAGGCGGGCAACCTGAGAAATGCAATGGAGCGCACCAGTGGTGACTTCGTTGTTATCTGTGACGCTGATACGCGCCCGTTCTCTACTATTCTTGAAAATACCCTTGGCTACTTTAGAGATCCTACAGTTGCTTGGGTTCAAACACCTCAATGGTTTTTTGACTTACCTGAGGGAGAACGCTTACCTGAATTCCTTGAAAGAAAAATGGGTACTTGGGCAAAACCTATCGGTTCAGGCATAGAAAAATTCTATGGTCCGGTAACACTTGGCGAAGACCCCTTTGTTAACGACCCACAAATGTTTTACGACGTCATTCAACGCCGTCGTAACTGGGTGAACTCTTCATTCTGTTGTGGCGCAGGTTCAATACACCGTCGTGAAGCGGTAATGGAAGCGGCGTTAAGAGCTTACGCAGAGCAGATCACAAAAGAACAAGACGAAATTGAAGCGCAGATACGTCGTTTAACTAAAGAGAAGAAGGTTGAACAGTCGGTATCAGATAACCTGCGTGATGAAATCTTGTTTGATACGGAATTTACACCTTACAAGTTCCACGTATCTGAAGACCTCTATACGTCGATCGTACTTCACTCTGACCGCGAGCGTAACTGGCGCTCGGTAATGCATCCAAATGTGGAAAGTAAAATGCTTTCTCCACAAGATTTACAAACGTGGACCGTACAACGATTTAAGTACTCTGGCGGATCGATTGATATCTTTATGAACGATAATCCAATCTTTCGCAAAGGTCTGAATTTTAAACAGAAGCTGATGTATGGTGCGAGTTTCTGGTCTAACTTGTCAGCAATCTGGAATATTGTTTTCTTAGCGTGTCCAATCATCTACTTCCTTACTTCAATTGCACCAGTAAGCGCCTATGACGTGACATTCTATTTGCACTTTTTACCTTATGTGATCACAGCTGAGTTGGCGATGATGACAGGTACTTGGGGCGTTGCGGGATATAAGGGCAAGACGAACTTCCTTTCATTCTTCCCGGTTAACTTACGGGCGTTATGGACAGTGTTACGCGGGCGGAAGATCAGCTTCCCAACAACACCGAAAGAGCGACAAACAGGTAATTTCTTCAAGTTAGTAATACCACAAGCGATGGTTTTCGGATTAAGTCTGTTTAGTCTGTTGTTTGCGTGGTTTGGTCACTCAACCGGTTCATGGGGAGATTACTCTGTGGGCGGTCTCGTTCTAAATACATTTTGGATTCTAAATAACATGTTAGCGATGTGGGGAATGATCGCTGCAGCATTCTGGACACCACCAGCTGAAAGCGAAGGTGAAGAAACTGCCAATTCAGAGGAGTTGAAGTATGGGGTTTAAAAAATCGATGGTTAATGCTCGCCATCATATTGTGTTCATCTTGGGTTTAGCGACAGCGCTTATTATTGCTTTCAGTATCGAGACTCGTGAATCGGGAAGAGTACTTGGAAACATCACCTTTGAGATTCCAGAAGATATCCCATTCAAGTCTTCACGGGTTTTGTCAGAACAGGAATTCGAGTGGGCGAATGTCGCTTGGCAGTATTTCGAGAACAACTACCAAGAAAATACCGGTTTGGTGAATTCAGTAGATGGTTACCCATCAACGACCATGTGGGATACCGCCTCTTATCTAATGGGGCTCATTTCAGCAGAGAAGATCAACATCATCTCAACTGAAGAGTTTGAGCTGCGTATGGAAAAGGCATTAACGACTTTAGCGCGTTTGCCTCTTGTTGATGGGCTATTACCAAATAAAGCTTACAACACGCAAACGCTCGAGATGGTGGATTACGCTAACAAACCTGTTGAAAATGGTATTGGTTGGTCGGCGATCGATATCGGTCGAATCCTGGTTCCTATGAACATTATGATTTGGCAATACCCGCAATTTAATAAGCAGGTAAACGACGTCCTTAACCACTGGAAAGTGAGTGCAATGCTGGTCGATGGCTATATGTATGGTGCTCGTCCTACATCAGATGCGAGTGTCATGGAACTGGTACAAGAAGGTCGTATCGGTTATGAAGAGTACGCTTCTAAATCATTAGCCTTGATGGGACGTGATGTATTTAACTCTATGAAATATATTGATTACCTAGACATGGTTGATATTTACGGCATCGAAATTCCCACAGATAAGCGTGACCCTTCAAAATTCCACGCTCATAACTATGTAGTAAGTGAATCTTACATTCTTGATGGTATCGAGTTTGGTGCGGACAGCGTGTCTAAGGTATTTGCACATCGCATTTTCCAAGCCCAAGAGCGTCGCTATGAAGACACTGGTATTGTTACGGCGGTGAGTGAAGATAACGTCGATGAGGCACCATACTTTGTCTACAACACCGTATTCTCAGATGGTGAAAAATGGAATGCCATCTCTGACGACGGTAAAGATCAATCACATCTGAAAACACTTTCGACCAAAGCCGCATTCGGTTGGTACGCGCTTTATGATTCAGATTACACCGATGTTCTGATCAATGAGGCTTCTACTCTGTATTCGGATGACAAGGGTTGGTACTCAGGTCGCTATGAAATTGATGGCCGTACTAACAAAGCAGTGACAGCAAACACCAACGGAATCGTATTAGAATCATTGGCTTATATTGAGAATGGACCTCTATTGACGATTGGTGAGTTGAAGTAAATCAGCGAATTAAAATAATAAGAAGGAATTTATATGCGAACGATTAGTCTTGGCTTGATCACTCTTGCAATCGTTGGTTGCGGTAGTAAATATAATCAATTCTCTGATGACATTATTGACCGAAATACACACTGGACTGTCCCTAAACCTCGTCATGGTGAATTGACTGAGAAAGAGATGGATATGGCCCGTATCGCTTGGAAGTATTTTGAAAACAACTACCAAGAGTCCACAGGATTGGTAAATGCGGTAAACAACTACCCATCGGTGACATGGTGGGATGCGGCATCTTATCTCGCGGGCATGACAAGTGCGTATGAATTGGGGATTATCGAAAAAGAAGAGTTTGATAGACGACTCGTTCGCTTCCTAACAACTTTAAATACACTCGACCTATTCATGGGGGAGTTACCTAACAAGGCTTATAACACCCAGACCGCGGCGAAAGTGGACTACGGTAACCAACCAGGCGAAATTGGGTACTCAGCTCTCGACTTAGGTCGTTTGATGATTTGGCTGTATATCCTTAAGAATCGTTATCCAGAGTTCGCGACCAGTATTGATTCTGTGATGCTAAGGTGGAACTACTGCAACGTGGTTGATGAAAACGGCACCATGTTTGGCGCGCTACTTGAACCTGGAAAAGAGGTGCAATACCTCCAAGAAGGGCGACTTGGTTATGAAGAGTATGCAGCGAAAGGTTTCGAATTGTGGGGCTTTGATACGACACAAGCTGCGATGGCAGAACCTTACGCAACGATTAACCTATTCGGTTATGACGTTCCGTACGATACTCGTGACCCGCGTAAACTGAAAGCGCATAGTTACGTTGTAACTGAAAGTTATGTATTGGATGGTATTGAAATGGGCTGGGATTTGGTGGAAGACAGAAGTCCACATGATTCCAATTATTCACATGAATGGATCGCAGAGTTTGCTCTACAAATATATCGTGTACAGGAAGAACGTTACAAACAAACGGGTATCATTACAGCACGTACCGAGCACCAATTAGCCGGTGCCCCATACTTCGTTTACGATACTATCTATACAGATGGTTTTGCATGGAACACTATCTCTGAGGTTGGTGAATACCTGCCACAATTCTCTGCGGTAGCCATTAAAGGCGCAATGGGGATGTGGGTTCTTTGGGATACCGACTATACCGACCTTTTGTTTGACCATGTCTCTACTGCTTACGACCGCGAAAAAGGGTTCTATGAGGGTATTTTTGAGAACGGCACGGGTCTTATCAACACGTTCACTTCTAACAATAACGGCATCACGTTAGAGATCTTATTGTATAAGAAACAGGGTAAGCTACTTCAATATAAAGATCAGTTAGCCCCAAGCTTATGGGAGAAAGCACTGGAATCACCATTCGGTTATGAGGGACAGTGCTTGCCTCGTAAAAAGATCAAACCTGTAGAATAAGGTTATTGAATGCTGAAGAAGTGGAGTTTACTTCTGTTATCGGTATCTATATCCGGCTGCGGTGTGGTTTACCAAGGTGTGACTAATGGTGTTGATTCATTCAGTCAATCACAAGTGTTTCGACAAGGTCGTCACGCCCCTTTGACTGAAGAAGAATTGATGTGGGCGCAAACTGCGTGGAAATATATTGATAACAATACCCAAGTCACGACGGGTCTAGTCAATAGTATTGATAATTTTCCTACCACGAATATGGCCGGACTAGCGGACTACCTGATCTCTCTTATTGCTGCGAGAGAGTTTGAGTTCATCTCAAATAAGCAATACGACGAGCGTTTGACTTTGGTGTTGAGTTTCTTAAATGAAATGGACCTGAGTTACGGTTATGCGCCTAACAAGGTATATAACACGCAAAGCGGCGACATGGTTAACTATGGCAACCAACCACAGGATATTGGTTGGTCATCACTCGACGTTGGTCGCTTATTAATTGCCCTTGCTATTGTTAAGCGGCACTCCCCTGAATTCTCCGAGTATGTCGACAAGGCAGTATTGCGTTGGAACTTTTGTGAGTTGATAAGCCTTGATGGCGAGCTCTATGGAAGCATGATTCAGGACGGTCAATTAATTCGCTATAAAGAGGGACGCTTGGGACTCGAAGAGTACACATCTTACGGTTATTTGGACTGGCAGATTGTGCCTGAAAAAGCGATGAACATAGAGCCTTACGACGTAGCGACGATTTACGATATCGACTTGATTTTTGATGGTCGCGACCCACGAGTGTTCAACGTGCTACGTCCAGTTTACTCAACACCTTATTTGTGGATGGGTCTTGAATTCAATTGGGACAAAGTCGGGGACACCACGTCAAGCGATTCGAAACACACCAACAACACGTTAGCAGCAATGGCGGACGCGATTTATCAAGTGCAAGAGGCTCGTTGGGACAATGAGCGAATCTACACAGCGCGAGGTGAGCATGTTGTTACTGGTGAACCTTATTTTGTTTACGATGCGATATATGGCTTAGGAACGCCATGGATAACACTCGCGGAAGACGGCTCTTCACACGATGAAAAAGCACTGGTGTCAACGCGTGTTGCTTTTCAAATGTGGGCTCTGTGGAAAACCGATTATACCGACCGATTAATGACGTTAGTGAAAGAGCTCTACGACCCACAAAGAGGGTGGTATGAAGGCCGCTATGAGCTTACCAGCGCTTATGAAAAAAGCATCAGCTTGAAGACTAATGCCGGAGTGCTAGAAGCTTTGCTATATAAACAGAGTGGTAAGCTTTATAAAGCCAATAAATCGAAAGAGTATCGCGATGTTAAGTTTAATTCTCGTTTTGATCATCCTGGCAAATGTATGGTGGAGACATTCCGATGAGGCGCTTAATTACACTTATTTTGTTTGCAGTGTCTTTTCCTACTTGGGCGCTTAATCAAACTTCAATTGACTTGCTAAGCACACCAACGCTTCTTTTGTCCCAAGGCCGTTATTCGCAAGCGGCGACCTTAATGCATCAACAAGCCAACCGGGCACTTAGTCTCGAGAGCCAGATTGGAACCAAAGAAATGTGGCAGACGGCCGCATTGGCCGATGCACTCGCAGCAATGGCGGCAGAGAAAGTAGAAGACCCTGTCGCGTATGAGTATTGGTCGAACAGCGTTAGATACTTTTTGATGGGCGGAAGTAATTGGAATCAATATCGCCAGCAATTACAGGTGGACTATAAAGCATTTGACGCTCAGTTTTCTATCGCAACGAATTCAGATGCTCCGTCAGCATACGTGGATGATGCGTGGATCCAATTTTCTTCGTTAATTGATATTTGGGACCAAAAACTAAACTTTTTTAGATACGAATCTCCGTCAGCGGGGCTGATACGCAAGCAGCCAGCCAATACAATACCAACCGCAAGCGCACCGAGATCGTCTGGTGAGCAGCTCAAACAATACACGCCCAACAGTAAACTAATGCTCAATAAGGACTTTTCCAATAAGCAGACATTTATTGTCGAACCCACCGATAATCCTGTTACCGAGAAAAATGTTATTCAAGAACAACAAGACTTAACAGGGCAAATAGTCACACCGAAAGGATCTGTTCAGGGAACAGAAGGAACCACGCAACAGCAATTCAGTGGTGGTAAGGTAAGCTCGACCAAAGGCAGTTTCCACTCGCCAATTACACCTGTCGTGCCGCACGCTGCAGCGCAGAAAGAAGCTCAGCAAGCAGTGCCTTCTGTATCACTAAAGCCTGACGAAGCCGCTGTGATTAGTGTAGAGAGTGATGATGTTAAAGTTTCAAACGAGACAGGTGTAACTGTGATTACGCCGCTTGGTACACCAGAAGCCATTGTTGAAAGCAACGTATCAAACACCCAAGAGTTAAATTCACCTTCTTCGGATCAAGTCGCTACGACAAGTGTTGAGCCTGTAATGGCGGAAACTTCTGTGGAAGCTGAACTACCTGCAAGTGCCATTCCCAAGGGAAATTTAGGCCAAGCTCCAGTACCAAAGGTACAAGCCATTCAAAGACGCAGTTTTGCACCTGTAGAAGATAATCAGTAATCAGAGGTGAAAAATTCATCGTATGTATTACGCTTATTTTATGAATGCAAATGAATAAGCGAGTATGTGATGGTGTTACCCAAAACTTATTGTGCGTTAGCTGTGTCTTTGGCTTTGACGAGCTCGTTTGTTAGTGCAGAAAGCTTCGAAGATCCATTGCGAACCTTTGATGAAAGTCGCTGGTGGTTATCTGATGGCTGGGAGAATGGTTTCCCATTCCTTAGTCGTTGGGAATCTAAATCAGCCACGTTTAACAAAAAGGGTTTAACCCTGACTCTAGCTCCCGATGAAGAGCGAGACGAAGAGGGCAAGTTACGTTTCTATGGTGGGGAGTTCCGCAGCCATGAGTTCTTCCCTTATGGTTGCTATGAGATAGATATGAAGCCAGCTCGAGCGCCTGGCGTGGTGAGTTCATTTTTCTTGTTTTCGGGGCCATATGACAAACCGGAAGGTGGGAGCGGGCGACACAATGAAATAGATATCGAATTTTTGGGTTCTAATACCAACATGGTTCAATTGAATTTTTGGACTGATGATGACAGTTATACCAATTCACATGAAACTCTGATCTTCCTCGGCTTTGACGCCTCAAAGGCTTTTCATCGTTACGGAATTTATTGGGGTGAAGACCGCATTGAATGGTTTGTAGACGGGCAATTGGTACTTCGCGTTAATAACAACCCATATGATCCAACGCCAAGTACGGAAAGTTCTTATCTAAGGGTAATGGCAAATATTTGGGCAACAGACCCAGAGATTAGCAACTGGGCAGGTAAATTCCGCGAAAACAAAGCTAAGCAGTATCGCGCCAAATACCGCAATTTCAGCTTCAAAGGAAATGAGAGGTGCACAACAAAATAAAGCGTATATCGCTTTGATATGAAAAGGTATGCATACTAAGCTTTAAGTGATCATAATAACGTCACGCTAGGGAATATGTATGGATACTTCTTTGTCTACCGCTATTGAGCTCCTAAATAAATCGAATGAAAAGTTTGATTTGACGGAGCCACAACATCAACAAAGCTTACTTAGGCTAGCAGACCGTTTACTGCAGCTGGATAAACTCTCCACTCAAGACCTAAAAGATCTTTCAATACAATTTAATGCACCGCTTGAGTTTCAACTCGCGGTGAAGCTTGTTGAGTCCCGTAGAGAAACACAATCAATTTGTCAGCCGATCAAAATTGGTGTGGTATTCGCTATGTGGGGTGAGCACAATCGCCTTAAACCTAAGTCTGCAGATAATCAACACGGAGAAGACTCACTGAGAACGAAAGTCGAACAACTTCAATGGGTAACAGAAGGAACCAATGTTGATTGGACCTTGTATGCGGTTGATGACGGATGCCCACACGGTAGTGCAGACATCGCTAGATCTATTAAACAAACTTATGATGCAGGTACACAGGCGAAGGTAAAAGTACTTAAACTGGAGGATGCGTTGCCTGCTGCATCCGGTGCGCTTCGTAACCTAGCGAGCGCTGATGATTCAAGAAAAGGTGGTGCCATCATCCTTGGTTGTGAACAGTCTCTGGAAGATGGCGTTGATGCTGTTCTTTATACGGATGCCGATAACTCTGTTCACTTGGGGCAAATAGGGTTGGCACTGGCGCCATACAGCCGTGATGGTAAGCAAGTGGTACTAGGTAACCGAAAACATGCAGACTCGATTTTAGTTAAACAAGAAGAGCGCTGGGGCGTTGGTATTAAGACTTTACGTCATATGCAGCGAATGATTGGAGCCCAGATCTTTGACAGCGGCATTAAAGATACGCAAGCCGCGTTCAAACTTTATGGTCGAGGTATCTTAGAGAAAATTCTAGAAAACCCGACGGTGTTTGATTTCTCATTTGATACGGATTGGATTTTCGCAGCAATGGAGTTCAACCAACCAATCATTACCGTTCCATTCGCATTCATTGATTCAGCCGCAGAGTCCGCATCAGTCGCACAAGGCCCTATGACAACATGGTATGTATTGCTTGATGGTTTAGTCAAAGCAGCCAAAGCACGAGGAAGCTCTTACAGTGAAGAAATGGCAGATGTGTTTACGCGAGAGATCAATTCACATAAAGATCTCGAGCTGATCATTGATGTACTTCCTCCAGAGTTAGCTTCGGCGGGAGATAGCGATTTAGGTAACCCGAAAGTAATGTCACCGCAGTCGGTACAACACTGGATCTCTAGTGCTAAATCCTTGAATGCACGAGCAAGTGCGCCAGCATAAATATAGGTTCAAGTAACCATATCGGGGAGTGAGCTTAAGCTTGCTCCTTTTTATTTGATTACGATTACAAGTGTCGATAATTGAAGTTAGTAAAGGTGTGCCACGTTTAAGAGTGCATAAATGAAATTCGGCTCTCGATGTCACGAGAGCCGAATTTACCAAGAAGCTTTTGTACCTTGAGTATCTCTGACTAGTAGGTGGCGAGTACTTCTTCGATCTGTTGATTAATCACTTTTACTTCGCTGTAAATAACCGCGAGATCATCATCTGATGGAGCAAGATCTTTGAGTGCGTTTTGTTCTACGTTTTCTAGTGCCGAGGTTGCTGTCTCTTCTCCAAAACTGACCAATATTCCCTTTAACGTATGCACGGTAAAGTGTAATTTCCCCCAATCTTGTTGCGCGACAAGCTCCTGAATCTCTTCTAGAGAATTTGCATGGTCTTCTTGATACGTAGATAGGACCGCGAAGATTACGTCTTTATCATTATCCAAATAGGCGTTTAAAGCATCAAAATCTAGCATAGAGACTCCTGTCAGTTACATAGTGAAAGTGGGCTAGGTGGCTTGGTAGAAAAACCGGACCTGACAGATTCACTAATCCATTGATTCCATTTATAGGGCAATTCCAATTGTTGTAATTGCGCCATGAATTCGTTAGTAAGTTGTTCTTCTGTTTGAGTTTTGTTGACGGCAAATAGATAGTCAAGTTTCGCAGCAACGGAATAGGGATAAGTGTGAATGTAGTCTTTAAGCTGTTGCACAGACCCTAGACTATCCATATTGATGCAATTGATAGGGTTTGTATCACTAGTAAGAATCAGCTGTTCGCTCTCGTCTCCTCGTGCCTTTAGGAAATCACCTAAGTCTTGATACAAAGAGTACTCCCCGTAAATATTAAGCAAGGGAATTAACTGGTTTAGTAGCACAGTGGGGGTTTCATTTAAAACATGACAAAGCAGTGCAGCTGCTCGGATTAGCTTTTGATGAGCGAGCTGATGATTGCCCTCCAAGTGCAAGACTTGACATTGAAATACGGCCAAGGCGGCTAACACTTGTTGCTGTTGATGCTGTGTGAGCTTCAAATTCACTTGATTAGTGAATTGATTCGCCTGTTCAAGCAGAGTACGTTTATTGGCAATACTATCTTCTTTTTCGTAAGCCACTTGAAGTGAGTGAAAGTAGTTAGAAATAGAGTTAATAACGTCGATATCTGCCGGTGAGATGTTGGTCGCATACATATGACCCATCTTAATTAAGATTTGAGCGTTATCGGCGTTCTCAGCAAGGTCGATGGCTCTAATTGCACGGTGGCTAATACTTGGTGTGAGCTCAAATGCACGAATAGCCAATTTTAATGCTGGGAGCAGCATGTTGTGTTTTTCGTAAATACAGCTCAAGCAGTCGATCACATTGAGAGACAAAGGGCGTGCAATAAGATAATTATGAAGTTTGTCGATTGCTTGTTGAGCCTTGCCGAGGCTATCGAGTACCAAGGCTTGTGCCACCAGTTTGGTTGGATGCATGTTGGTTGTCGATTCTCTTAGCACATACGCCAATAGTTCCCACTGTTCAGTGCCAATCAAATGTTCTATTAGGCTCGCTTCGTACTGAACACTTTTTTGAGTATTGGGTACTGACAATGCTTGCTGTAATACTGAGGGAGTATCGATCGGGTAATACTGTTTTTGCTGTGTAATTTGATGAGACTCTTCAACAGCAAGAGCGATCTTATCTCCAAGTATCGGTGTTTTAATTGGCTTAGATATAAAATGATGCGCTTCGCCAGATAAAGCGGTTAACACAGTTTCTTGACGCATGTCACCTGAGAGCAAAATCGTGGCGACGGTATGATCAATCAATCTTTTGCGATAAAGGATGCCAAGCAGCTCGAAACCCGTAAATGTTTGCTCTAGATGATAATCAATCAAGAGCACATCTAAGGTGTGTCTTTCCACGGTTCTTATAGCTTGGCGGTAGTCCGTGGCGATATAGATTTTGTCGTGCGAGATTCCAAGGCTAACTAATTGCTGCTTTATAAGTATGGTGGCACTCTTTGAATCATCGACAATCAAAATGCTGAGATCGGGTGGCAACTTCATTGTCATTGTTCTAGCTATCCTAGCGTTTTGTCCTAATTTAGAATCTAGGTGTCTAGATGCATAATGTCAAGTGAGAGGAAAAGTTGATTTATGGTTTTAAGACATTGGTAATCATCAAGATTATACGAAATGATTCGCATTTTATCGGTGGTCGTTCATCCATGAACGAGCAAAGGTCATTAGTCCTTCATATTTAGTATTAGAAATGATGCAAAGGCGAGAAACGCAGTCATCATTAAGAATACGTCATTGTATGCCATGATAGCAGCGTCACGCTGCATTGTGCCGAGTAGGCTGGCTTGTGCCTGTTGCATGGCTGTCGCTGCATCACTACCTGATTGGATGAAGAATGCTTGTTGCTGTTGTAATGTTTGCCAGCCCAGTTGGCTAACCGAAGGCAGAGACTCTTTTATGTGTGCTAAATGTTCACGAGTCTTATTGTCTAACAGCGTCGCGATGATTGCGATACTAAACGCACCACCCAAATTTCGCATCACATTGGTAAGTGTAGAGGCGTCAGGCGTATCCATTTTACTGATGTTCTTCATGGCTACGAGTGATAAAGGCACCATAATGAACGGGCTACCAATGGCGCGTAGAACCATCGAAAGAATCAACTGCTGACCACCAAAATCGACGGTCATATGGGTATTCACGTAGCAACTTAAGCCAAACATCGCAAAACCAAATGTGACGAGGTACTTAGGTTTTATGATCTGGGTAAGCTTTGGCACCAACGGAAAAATCAGCAGTTGTGGAAAACCCATCCACATAAGCACTTCGCCAATTTCCATTGCGTTATATTGCTGTATCTGAGTGAGATACATCGGCAGCACATAGATAGAGCCAAGCAGTGCCATGCCTAAAATTAGATAGGCAATACAAGACATGGCGAACTGCGGATCTTTTAGTAAGCGCAAGTTGACTAGCGGCTTCTTATGTTGCAATTCGTTGATGACGAAATAGACCAAACTGACTGCAGATATGATGGCAAGCGTTACGATAAAGCTTGAGCTGAACCACTCTTCACGATTGCCTTCTTCTAGCACGACCTCTAAACAGCCAAGCCCGAGTGCCATTGTGGCAATACCAAACCAATCTGCTTTTTTTAACGAACCTAAGTCGAGTTTCTCATCATCGAGCCCATAGCGAATCATGGTGATCACCAAAAGCGCTGGTGGAATATTGATGTAGAAAATGTAGTGCCACGACAGATTCTCAGTTAACCATCCACCAAAAGTAGGGCCAATTGATGGCGCAAACGTCGCAGTTACACCGAATAGTGCCATACCGACCGCTCGTTTATTGAGAGGCAGCAGTTGGATGACCAGTGAGAAAGCAAGTGGGATCAACGCACCACCACTGAAGCCTTGCATTGCGCGGAACACGATCACTGAGGTCATGTTCCAAGAGAACGAACAGAGTAATGATGAAAGCGTAAAAATTGCAGTCGTCCATGTAAGGTAACGACGTTTACCGAGTGCTTTAGATAGCCAACCACTAAGTGGGATCGCAATCATCTCTGCAACCAAGTAGGAGGTAGAGATCCATGAACTCTCATCTAGCGTTGCCGAGAGTGCACCTTGGATGTCTTTGAGCGATGAGTTGGTGATCTGAATGTCCAAGATCGCCATAAACGCACCGATTAGGCCGCCAAACAGAGCGATCCAATGACGTGTTGGCACTTCAGCATTTTCCTGCTCACGTGGTGTAGAGGAGGGGATAACTTCACTCATCGATTTAGCCTCGAGTATCGATTGTCGCTACAACAGACAATCCAGGTAGCAGGCGACCTTTTAGTTCTTTCTGATCGGGTATGGTGATCTTCACAGGAACGCGTTGAACAATCTTGGTGAAGTTACCTGTCGCATTCTCTGGTGGAAGCAGAGCAAACTTCGCGCCGGTGGCTGGTGAAAAGCTATCAACTTTGCCTTCTAGTGGTTGGCCTGGGAATGCATCAAGTTCAATTTCGACGCTCTGACCTTGGTGAATACCATTGAGTTGTGTCTCTTTGAAGTTGGCTTCAATCCAGATATCTCCGTTTGGCACTAAGCTCATTAACGGCGTACCGGCTTGTACCAAAAGACCTTCGCGGACGCTTCGTTTACCAATTACACCTGACGCGGGAGCATATACTTTGGTGTAGTCGAGGTTAAGCTGAGCTTGATCGCGTTGGGCGATTGCCTCTGTTACCGAAGCTGTTGCTTGGTCAATTTCGCTGTCGATAACGGTCAACTGGTCATGGCTTGCTACAAGATTCGCCTTCGCTTCTTCAAGCGCTGCTAGGGCAACTTTTTGTTGGGCTAACATACTGTCTACCTCATCTTGAGAGGCATAGTTTCGTGTGAACAAACTGCGAGAGCGCTGTGTCTGTTGTATTGCGCGGTCATATTCTGCTTTGGCCGAGTCAACGCGACTTTCAGCTTGTAGAATTTGACTGTTTTGAAGTTCTTTTTGAGCCAATAGGTTGGACACACTTGTTTCGACAACTGCGAGGTGAGCGTTGGCTTGGGATAGTGCGGTTTGATAATCACGGTCGTCAATTTCAACCAATAGGTCGCCCTTGTTGACGACTTGGTTGTCATGTACATGCGAAGTGACGATGTAGCCCGATACTTTTGGGCTAATGTTAGTGATGTCGCCTTGTAGGTAGGCGTTATCTGTTGATTCAAAATATTGGCCATAGCCGTACCAGTAACTACCGCCACCAAGACCTAGCGCTAACATGATCGCGGTTGCAATCAGTGGTGCCTTGTTACGTTTCTTGTTTTTTGTTTGAGCTGTTGGCGTTGAATCAGTCATTTTTCTTCGATCTCGTTTTTATAGATGTAACGAATTGTAAATGAAATCGATTGGTTGATAAGATAGGAAAAATAAGAAGCACTGTTGCACAAATCTTACTAATTAAAAGCAGAGGTTAACGATGGATCTCAACGCCGTGTCCGTTTTCGTACAAGTGGTTGAGTGTGGAAGCTTCACTGACGCAGCCGAAGTTTTGGATATGACAAAATCCACGGTAAGTCGTAAGTTGGCGGAGTTAGAGCAGCACTTAGGTGTGAGATTGATCACGCGGTCTACTCGAAGTTTGGTTTTAACGCCAGAAGGTGAACGTTTCTACACATCGAGTTTGCAGATGCTTGAAATCATGAATCAAGCAGAACTGGAAGTGACAGCTAATCAAGATTTGATACGGGGACCGCTTCGTGTTGTGTTCCCTGTGGAGTTGGGTCAGCAAGTATTGGCACCTTATATTCATCAATTCCTTCATGAATACCCTAATGTGACGATGAATTTAGAATTAACCAACCGTGAAGTCGATATCGTGGGCGAGGGGATCGATGTCTATGCGCAGATTGGCGAGCTTGTCGATTCAAGTTTGGTGTCACGGTACTTAGCAACATCGACGCGAGTCATTGTCGCCAGTCCCCAATATTTAGATAAATTTGGGGACATTGAATCACATGAAGATCTGGTTCCTCCACACAAGATGGTTCAAGTGTCAAATAAAGCAGCAAGGGTACCAAAGCTGACTATCACTCCTCCCAACGGTAAGCAGGTTCCGATTGAGTTACCATTTCAGCTAAGAGTAAATACCGTGACCGCATGCCTGAGTGCCTGTATTGACGGTTTGGGGATCGCAGTCTTACCAGAGTTCATCTGTCGCGAGCACTTTGAATCAGGGAAGTTGGTTCAATTACTTCCTGATTATCAGATGCCGGGAGTCAGTGTCAGCCTGGTCTATGCCGAGAGGCAATTGATGCCCAAGCGAAAGAAAGAGTTCATCGATTACTTATTGAAAGCTCTAGCGCAAAGAGATCAGAGGGAATCTATCTCTTAATCAAGAGCAACTCACAGCAAAGAACAGCTCTTAGTTCAAGCAAACTCTCAAAATGGGCGAATATTATATTCGCTTGGTCCTTGCTTCTGTGTACGTAGCGAAGGCATTGAGTGCTTGATCGGGGTGGTGTACCGAGCATGCCAGTAGCGCTTGGTAGACGTGCTGAGGTTTCAATACTGCTTGGTCAACAATTAACAGCGGGCAAGAGACTATTGCATCCAGTATTAAACGATCAGAAAGGTAGCCTAGCTGAGCTAACCTTCTGATTGCTTGCTCTTGGATCCCAATATAAGGGTGAGCGAAAAAATCGTTCAAGCTTTGTTCGTCATGTATGAACGAAACACAAGCTTGTTGCACTGCAAGGCGTTCGTGATTAATCAATGCAGTCCAGTTTCTATCTAACCATTCCTTACCTAGCCAGTTTAGTAAAGGGTTGATTCGATGGAATGATTCGTCAGCGAGGCTCGCAGCTATAACGTTTTCCAACTGCGAGTTAGAGACCTCAGAGAAAGGAATATTATTATCAACCAATGCCATCACAAGGGCCGATGCTGCCTGCGGCCTCATGGTCGATAGGTATTCTTCAGAACATATCTGGATTAGGTGATTCGCATTGTTGCAGTTAGCGATAGCGTAGGTTTGATTGTCTATTGCTTCTAGCTTCGCTCTCTTTTTATCTTTTCTCTGCTTGTTCGAATCCGTTGAAGCTATTGATAACGCGGCGAGCGTTGATGTTGGGTTAGACACAGTTTTTGATTGCATTGGCTTGTTCGTGTCGTAAGCAGAAGTATCCGTTGGGGTGTCTAACGTGTAACCTTGTTGAAGCAATAGCTGTTCGAAATAACATTGGTATTGGGCAAGTTCTTGCTGTGATAAGTGCGTAACGAGCGCTTGTCTAACCGCGTTGTCAGTTTGCGTGCTCTCTAGTTGTTGACGAATGAATGCGAGACTTAATGGCTTATCAATAGACGTGAATATTACCTCAAGAGTTTCTATTTGTGACGATAGACCGAGTGAGTTAAACCTTGTATAGACTCTGTCTAATAGCGAATCAATAGGATCATTTAAGCTGACCGACAGTTTGATGATAGACGGCGTCAGACTGATATCGATAACGTCTTGCGACCACTGTTCGATGAACCACATCTTTGCTTCAGGTTTGAGCAGGGTACTAAGTAAATCAAGCTCTGTGGTTGAAGTTATATGTGTCGTTGAAATATGTTTAAGTTCTATTGAGTATTGCCATCGAGCCAAGGTTTCAATAGAAATTCGACGGACTTGAACATCACTGTTTGAAAGCCCTGAGAGAAACTCTTGGAGATACTCACGTGCATTGGATTGCGACAATCTACGGTAGGCGATTTGGCGGCTTCTCATATCTTGGCTTTTCATTGCCTTATATAGTGCTGCACGATTGTGAGTGCCGTTTAGGTAGCTGCGATATTCCGTAACGGTAAGCTTTTCTGCAATCAACTCCAATTGTGTCGGGTTTCCAATAGATAAAACCGTAAGTAGTGTGCGTTTCAGCTCAGGATCAAGGTCGTCAAACAACATCTCACTGAGTAAGCTGCACTGCTCACGGCCTAGAGCGTGTGCACATTTCACTAATGATTGGGCTGCCTTTAAGCGGATATCGTCACCGTCGTTCCATTCTCCATCCCAATAGTCCATTTCCTCAATAACAAGCTCACAAAGAAAAGGGATGGCATCACACAGCGCTCTATTGTTGGTAATCGCATCCAATACACTCAACTTAATGTCGATATCGTCTGAATGATGGTAGCTGCCGATCAAAGTGCTCAAGTCTGTGTCTGGGTAATGTTTTAAGCTTTCCAAGCAAGTAAGTGTGAGTTCTAAATTATCTTGCAGAAGTTGGCTGGAAAGCACTTCGATAGTGGATTGAATGATAGAAGAGCGGTTTGTTTCTTGAGACGTGTAAACGCAGTTGGCACTTGTGATCTCACTTGTATCATCGTCGATAGCGCTACCAATATAAGCCAAGGCTCGTGCTGCGGTTAGTTTTTGTTCATCAGTTCCGTGGTCTAGAGCATTTAGAGTGAATTGGATAAATGAGTTCAAGGCCATGGTCTGAGACACCGTTCAATTAACAAGTTTGAATAATAACTTCTATCATTTCCGAATGCATGATCCTAATCATATCTTTAATGTTTCAAGGGTTAATAATAGAAACTAAGTATAGTGGCACATAAAAAGGAGCGTAGATGACTGGTTTACCTCAATCTATTGCAGGACTTAGTCTTCTTTTTTCCATGGGTTTACAAGCAGGATTGCCGCCCATTCAATATGACCAAGCAAAAGCCGAGTTGGGCAAAAGACTGTTCTTCGATACTCGGCTGTCGGGCGACGACTCTATCTCTTGTTCTAGTTGTCATATTCCTGAAAATGGGTTTTCTTACCCAGAGCCACTGAGTCCGGCTTACACCGGCAGCGAAGGGTTTCGTAATAGCCCAACACTCATCAATACTGTGTACAAAACCGTGTGGTTTCACGATGGGCGCATTGGGACGAATTTAAACGACGTAGTTCGTGAGAATATCACTGAAGATTGGTTAATGAATATGGATATGCGCTTGATGCAAGAGCGTTTAAAGCAAGATCCTATCTATGTTGAGATGTTCGAAAAAGCGGGGTTAGGTGAGCCTTCAAACGGTGGTGTACGTAAAGCGATCCCTGAATATCTAAAGAGTTTAACTTCGCAAAATGCGCCTTACGATCTCGACACACTTTCTGAACAGGCGAAATTAGGGAAAGCGCTTTTTGACGGAAAGGCGGGCTGCAATCGTTGCCACACTGGGGAGTTGTTCAGTGACGGCTTACCGCACAATACTGGTGTACCCGAAAACTTTGATATCTTTTTGGATCCAATGCGTCACCAATCGTTTCTGGCCTTCAATATGTTTATGGGCGTCCAAGATTACTTGACGCTGAAACGTGATGTGGGCGCTCATGTTCAAAGCCATAAAGCGGATGGCAGTGATAGGGGAACATTTATTACGCCAACGCTCCGTGAGCTGAAGCATACGGCACCTTATATGCACAACGGCATGCTAGCAACATTAGAAGAAGTGATTGATTTCTATGATCAAGGTGGCGGTCAAGACTCAAATAAAGACAAAAAACTTAAACCATTGAATTTAACAGATGCCGAGAAAAGCAATTTGCTTGAATTTTTAAAGTCACTATCGGGCGACCCACTCACCGGAGAGAAGTACGAATGGCTTGAGTATGACTTCGGGTATGAATACACAGAGGGGTGGGCTGATGCTAAAAACTAACACTCTGATATACGCAACGATTCTGGCTCTTTTGCCCATTAGTGACGCGAGCGCAGCCAAATTAGAAGCTTTGGGTGAGGTGCCGATTCCTCCGGATAATAAGCAAACGCCAGAAAAAATCGAACTCGGAAAGATACTCTTCTTTGACGGGCGCCTTAGTGGTGACACAACAAGTCCTTGCTCTGGTTGTCACATAGAGTCACAAGGCTGGGCATTCCCTGATGACTTATCTATGGGGTATCCGGGCACAGTTCATTGGCGAAACAGTCAAACTATTATCAATGCAGCGTACTACGATAAGTTGTTTTGGGCAGGCAGCGCTATGTCTCTCGAGGCGCAAGCCAAAGATGCAGCAAAAGGTGCGGTGGCAGGTAATGGTGAAGACGACATTATGGAAGCTCGCCTTGCATTAGTGCCTGAATACGTTGAGCGCTTTAAGGAGGTATTTGGCGACGACACCCCTAAAATCCATAACGCTTGGCGCGCGATTGCCGCATTTGAACGCACAATGATCCAGCGTGATACACCGATAGATCGCTATCTGCTTGGTGACAAGAGTGCACTTACCGAATCTCAATTGCGAGGTAAATCGCTGTTTGAAGGAAAAGCTGGGTGTATAGCTTGCCATAACGGTCAGTTAGCGGCGGACCAACGGTTCTATAACATCGGTGTTCCACCGAGCCCTTGGTGGGAAGATGATGGGCTAGCACAAATTACTTTCCGTTTTGAGCTCTATTCAAAAGGTGTCACGGAAGATATGTACCGCCATACCAAAGCAGACCCTGGCGCTTATTTTCGCGCCAAGCGCAAAGAGATGTTAGGGAAATTCAGAACACCGAGTTTGCGTTATACCAAATATACAGCCCCTTACATGCACAATGGCACACTACCAACGTTGGAGTCTGTGATTGAATTTTACAATCGCGGGGGTGTCACCGAAGACGGCAGAACCACCGGGTTTCCTGAGACAAAATCTCCGTTAATACGTCCACTCGGTTTAACTGAAGATGAAAAACTTGACCTGCTTCGATTCGTCGAAGCGTTTTCTGGGGAAGAAATAGAGATAGATGAACCCATGATTCCTGAATACCAGCCACTGTTTACTAAAGAACAATTGATGGGGGCGAAGAAATGAGTACCACAAAACGTTCTGCGTCATCGAAAGGGCATAACCGTTGTATGATGTCCCGCCGCGATTTTCTTTTGTATTCAGGCGCGGCGACCGCCGTCTCTATTATTCCGCTTACTCTATTTGCAGGCACCAGTTCCGAAACAGAAATTGATGCCCGAGTTGTCGGCTATCAAAGGAAGAAGATTGCTCAGCTAAGTAATCTTAAGAACCATGAACCTGTCTATTTTCAATATCCAGACGACGGACCTAACTCGGTAGCCATGTTAGTAAAAGCAGATATTGAGTGTGGAGGTGGCATAGGTACGACCAAAGATGTCATTGCATTTTCAATGACTTGTACTCATCAAGGTGGTCCTTTGACCGGCGCTTATAAAGCGCAAGGTGAGCACAGGATTGTTGGGCAGTGCCCATTTCACTTATCAACATTTGATCTGCGCCGACATGGGATAATGGTATCTGGTCAAGCATTTGAGAGCTTACCACAAGTGTTACTTGAGCTAGATGGCGATGATATCTATGCCGTTGGTGTCATGGGACTGATCTTTGGTCGAGTTGAGAACTTAATTGATGTGGAGGTGAGTTAAATGACAGTACAACAGATGAATACTTACCAAAGTCCAACAGAAACCATAATCCCTCCTGTTAGCGCAGAAGTGATTACAACAGCCTGTGACTACTGCATTGTTGCTTGTGGATACAAGGTATATCGTTGGCCAGTAGATGTGGCTCCTGGCGGCGCTCGTGCAGATGAGAATGCATTTGGCGTCGATTTCCCTGTGCATGCATTACAGGCGTGGGTGGCTCCACAGCAACACAATATTATTACTCATAAAGGCAAACCTCATCACGTTGTCGTTATCGCTGATAAAGACATTAATGTTGTAAACAAAGGCGGTGACTCTTCGGTAAGAGGGGGCCTGTTGGCTCGAAAACTCTATAACCCTAACACGCCAACCAGAGATCGACTGCAAAAGCCTCTTGTCCGCATAAATGGAACATTACAGCCTGTAGAGTGGGATTTTGCCCTTGATATTGCCGCTCAAGTTGGACGTCATGTTATTGATACCCATGGATCAAACAGTTATTGCGTAAAAACCTATTCCTATCAATATATTGAAAACACTTATGCCATTACTAAATATGCATTAAGACATATCAATACGGCTAACTTCTCGTTTCATGATACGCCGTCGGATGTGACAGCGACGCCGGGTTTCCGTGATGCTGGTTTCGACAACTTCGCACCCAGCTATGATGACTGGGGAAGTGCAGATACCTTAATGATATGCGGTACTGATCCTTACGAAACTAAGACGATCATTTTTACTCAGTTCATTATGCCGGCTGTTCAACGTGGTATGAAAACCGTCATTCTTAACCCAAGAGAAACTGCTGGTATCGCTTGGTTGAAAGACAATGGTGGGCTTCATTTAGATATCAACCCCGGCTCAGATAACTTGGTGGTAGGTGCAATCGCAAGATTGATTCTTGAAAATGGTTGGCAAGACGACGAGTGGATAAAAAAGTGGGTCAATAACAAATGGGAGTCTAACTCTGGGTTTGGGCAAGGTACACGAAATACGCCGTGGCAATGGCGTACAACTTGGGGCAAGTTTCAAACTGACGGTTTTGATGATTACAAACAGTGGAACCTAGAACAACCCGAATATGCTCCTGAGTATGCAGCAAGGGTTGCTGGAATTGATGTCAAAAAAATACATCAAGCAGCGGAAATGTTAGCCAAACCTGTATCAGGAGAACGTGTTAAAACATCGATAGGGATTGAGAAGGGTTTCTATTGGTCGAACAATACCGGAAATACCAACGCTATCGCGTCGCTCGCTACCATTATTGGTACAGGTGGACGCCAAGGTAGAGTGATTGGTCGTTTTGGTGGTCACCAACGAGGTGGTGTGTCTGGAGGCAAGTTGCCTAGGAATAAGTCTCCGGAAAAAGTCGAGGGGCGTCGTCGTCGCTCTATTGATACGGACCGCTACTTGTATTCAGGACACACTCGAATAGCTCACGTGATTGGTACTACGTGGATACAGTCAATGTGTGGCAGTTATGGGCTGAAAGAAAAATTCACGGAATTGACAGCGCGCAACCCACATCAAGTTACCCAGAGAAATAAACAACATATTATCGAGACGCTCAAGAGGCGTGCTGACTCAGGTGGCATGGTGGTGATCAATCAAGACATCTACCTAAGAGAGCCGATTGGTAAAGACTTTGCCGATATTATTTTTCCTGCAGCAACGTGGGGAGAAGAGGATTTCATGCGTGCGAATGGTGAGCGACGTTTACGTCTTTATCAAAAAATTACTGATGCGCCGGGTGAGTCAAAACCAGACTGGTGGATTGTTGGTCAGATGGCATCACGAATGGGTTACGATGGATTCGACTGGCAAACGTCGAATGAAGTGGCCGAAGAGTCGTCTCGATTTAGCCGTGGGAGTCGTAAAGATTTCAATATGATAAAAGTTGCCGCTCATGCTGAAGGCAAAACATTACACCAGAAGTTGGCTGAGTTCGGAACTGAAGGAATCCAAGGTCCAGTCTTTTACAACTATGACACCAAACAGCTTATTGGTACTAAGCGACTGCACGACACCGAGATGAGTTGGTCTGAGTTCGAAAAGAAAGGTTTAAAAGATGGGCCACAAGGCGCCAACTTGATGCGTAAAACGCTTACCCGATTCAACACGCAAACAGGGAAGGTGAACCTTCAAAAACACCCTTGGGATCTCTTTAGTGACTTTTATGAATGGATTACGCCAAAGAGTGACGAGCTGTGGTTCTCCAATGGGCGTATCAATGAAATCTGGCAATCAGGTTTTGATGATGTTGAGCGGAGGCCATATATCTCTAAACGTTGGCCAGTAAATTGGATCGAGATTCATCCTAATGATGCACATAAGCGTGGCATCGAAGCCGGCGATGAAGTGTTGGTTTACTCAGAACGTGTAGCGAACTTTAAGGACACTATCTTGAGTGTACAGGAGGGTGACTTTCAGTTTAGTAAGCTGATGGACAAGGGACATATTCAATTGGATTACGCAGAGATCAAAGCGGTGGCGATTGTGACGTCAGCAACTAAAGAAGGGGTCCTATATTGCAATATGTTGGATATGAAGAACCCTGCAAACTCTTTAACGACAAGAGTCGTCGATCAGATAAGTGGTAACTATAACTACAAGATGGGTGTTGCTAAGATTAAAAAAATTGGTGAGTCTCAATACAAGCATCAGTTCGAAGGCTTTTCATTTGCCCCACGCAACATAGTGTAAGCTTGGATTGCTATGCTAGCGTTATAGCCAACTGAAATATAAAAAAACAGCGCCTAATGGCGCTGTTTTTTTATTGGACCTTCTCTTCGGCCTTATCAAGCAAGAGCTGCATCTTCTTTTGAGCTCTGCGACTGACGCGTTTCTTCGCGGCCGCTCGAGCTTCTTCTAGATTGACATTTGGATCGCCTACTACGACTAAGGCAACCATCCCGTGACGGTGGTGAACTTTACATTTAATACCGTATACACCTGGCTTATCGAAAGTAATCTCTTGGGCATTTGAACCTGAGATCATGACAGGTTTTGCCCCTTTGGGAAGCATGCCTTGGATACTGTGGGCTGTATGGGAACCTACAGTACCTTTGAACAACACTTTGTCACCAGGCTCTATCTCTACGTAGTCGGGAATGAATTGGTACATTTTATCGATGTTCTCTGAGTCCATGTCCATAACCTGTTTGATGATTTTGGTTTCAGCAAAGCTAGGAGCGGCAATTATTGAGAGGATAAGTAGCAGTATTCGCATGAGGAGACCCGACTATTTTATAAACGCTGATTGCATGCTAAAGCATTCGGTTTTTTGTTTAAAGTTATTGAATCGATTAGTTTTGTGAATTTCACGTTCTCTTGAGCTTGGTCAAATGTGAGCATAAATCAGGCTGGTCGATAGCTATCACTAAGATTTAGCCACTTTAAATCCCTACTTTTGAAAATAATATTCGTAATTCTTATGGATATTATTATTGATAAACAGAGTTATTGTTGGTTTTTAAATCTCACTATTAGTGATGGGTTTGAGTTTATGTATAAAAATTAATTATATTAGTTCGCCTTTAATTAATGGTTTTAAATATAATTTTGGGTGATTGTCACACATTAGAATAGGTCAAGTATTACAGGTGAATACTCATCAGATGTGTAAATTAAGATGGTTTTTCAGTCTTTCTTTTAAGGTTAAATTCTTATTTATCAACTATTTGCTTGTTTTTAATCAGTTTTGTAAAATTCACATCAATATGTAAATTTGTGATGTTTATTCATATAGAAATAATTTTCACTGTGATTGATCTCTTGAATGAATAATATTTTATAAGGTTTTCATAGAAAACTAATTGCGTGCTTTAAGTAGTGGTGTTTATTCCGCACGTAAATCTAAAATAATAAATGTAGAGAGTTTAAAAGTGACTGCAAATAAAAATATGTTAAAGCTAGCAGTAAGCATGGCCCTGTTTTCAGGTATGTCTACAACTGCTCACGCGCACGGTTGGTCAGAGTTTCCAAGCGCTCGTCAAAACATCTGTTACGAACAAGGTGGTATCTGGTCAGGTAGCCCACCTAATGCAGCTTGTGCGAACGCTAAAGATATCTCTGGTACTTACCCTTTTGTTCAGCGCAACGAATACGCAAAAAATATCACTGACTTCAACAACATGAATGCTGTTCGTGCTGCCATTCCTGACGGCACACTGTGTTACGCAAATGACCCACAGAAACAAGGTATGGGAGCGCCTCACACTGGTTGGACTCGTACTGAAGTAAATGCGGGCACATTTGAGTTTGTATTTAACGCGACGGCACCACACAACCCATCTTTTTGGGAGTTTTACCTAACTAAGCCTAACGCTGATTTAAGTAAAGCATTAGCTTGGAGTGATTTAGACCTGATTCAAACCGAAGGTAATGTCGCGGTTAATGGCGGCAAGTATCGTATGGATGTCACTATTCCATCTGACCGTTCCGGTGATGCTATTTTATTCGTACGTTGGCAGCGTGATGATGCGGCAGGCGAGGGTTTCTACAACTGTTCGGATATCACGATTGTTAATGGTGAAACGCCTCCGCCAGAGCCGGGTCCACAACCTGATCTCGTTCGCGGTGATCTTTACATCCCAACAGATTTTGCTACACCTGCTATTGGTGACACTGTCCAGTACGACATTATCAATAAAAATGGTGACGTAGCGCGTAGCTTCGATATTAAGATTGATGCATCAAACGTTAATGATTGGGAACGACTACTCGCATCTGAAATTAATGGTTGGCATGAAGAGTTTAAAGACGGTGCTGTCTTCATCGGTGATTGGCACGCGGAAATGGAACACTACATGTATTTCCAAAACGATCCGTCACGCAACTTTTTTAACTCAAGAGATAGTCGCGCTTCAGGTGAACTTACGCTAGTCAAAGATGGTGATGGTAACGTTGAGCCATTAGCGGGCGATATCTATGAACTTGTTAAGAGTGATAAAGTGGTTAACGCAGGTGATAAAGTTGTAATTGCAACGGAAGAACCAGCAAACTTTACTCAAACCTCGGGTACATCGGTAACGATTGAGAATAACGGAACCGCTTCTGTGCTAATTGATACTACATCTGTTTCACAAAACGAAACGCTGACGTTCTCTGCAAACGCAATTAACAGTGAGCGTGTAGAGACCTTTAGCTTTGAAGTGATTGCTGATGATGAAGTAACACCTCCACCAACGCCGACTCCAGATCCAGATGATGGCGATGCTTGGAGCGCGACCAAAACTTACCTTGGCGGTGAGATTGTGACTTATGCAGACCAAAACTGGAAAGCACAATGGTGGATTCAAGGTGGTGATAACCCGCAAGCGACTTACGCAAAAGACAAATGGGGTGTATGGCGCCCAGCTAACTAATCGCGTTAACTATTAACGAACATTAGCCAATGAACGAAGCAGAGCCGCAAATAGTGGCTCTGCTTTTTTGATCTAACCAGTAGCTTTGTGTAGCACGCCTTGTTCACCACATTTCTTTTGCATATCATCAACTTCCAGATAAAAGCAAAAATAAAGGTGGATATAGGTATGAAGTTTCTTTGGTTAAAAATCTTGATTACTGTTTTAGTGTTCGCGGGTTTGTTTGGCCTGGTGTATTACAAAGTAATGAGTGGAATCTCATAGAATCCAATAAGCATTGGACTCACGTCCTCAATGCAATGTATTTCCACAAATGGAATATTAAGATAAGGAAAAACGATGCAGAAAGTAGTAATTGTCACTGGTGGTGGGCGTGGTATTGGCGCAGCAACAGCCCTTTTGCTAGCAAGTAGAGGCTACCGTGTTTGTGTTAACTATCGTAAAGACCACAGTGCAGCAAATTCGGTGGTTGCAGACATTGTCGCGAAAGGTGGCAGTGCGATGGCTTTTCAAGCGGATGCCTCTATCGAATCCGAAGTGGAAGCTATGTTTTCTGCAGTAAACCAAGAGTTAGGGCAGGTAACGCATTTGGTGAACAATGCAGGTGTTCTTTTCACTCAATCTCGCTTAGCGGACATTGATTATGAGCGTTTTAACAAAGTCATGGCTGCGAATATTGGAAGCTGTTTTCTGTGTTGTAAGGCATTCATCAATCAACTCGATGGTCCGGGTGCAATCGTCAATGTCTCATCTGCTGCCTCTCGAATTGGGGCACCATTTGAATATATAGACTATGCCGCTTCCAAAGGTGCAATGGACTCGTTAACTAAAGGTCTATCGTTGGAGTTAGCTGAGCAAGGTATTCGAGTTAATGGAGTTAGACCAGGTTTCATTCACACAGAAATGCACGCTGATGGTGGAGAGCCTAACCGTGTTGAGCGCTTAGCGCCTAACATCCCACTCAAGCGAGGTGGAACACCGTTAGAGGTCGCGGAATCTATAGCATGGTTGCTATCTGACGAAGCCTCATATGTTACGGGTACTTTCATTGATATTGCTGGTGGACGTTAATGACTCCGCTAAATTGGAAATGATGAGTCGCAGTTGAAAGGCTCATCTAACATTTAGACTGAAATCTCGGTGCGTTTAGCTCCAAAAAACAGTGACCGTTATAGCGAGCCTCTAAGAGCGGCTTGGAGTATGTGATTACCCAAGCCTTGAAGTTTAGAGTTAGCGTTTCTCTAACACTAGTGAAAAATTCACAGGTACGCTGGGTGACAGTGCGATGTCACCCACGGTATTTGACACACTGCTTAAGCTCTCTTCAGGTATACCGAAATCGAAGCCTGAAATAACGGTTGGTTTGGCGGTAGACACCATTAAATGGCTTCCCGATTTGACGATGTTTACAGTAAAAATGAGCTCTTTTGACTGGCCGTAGAGTTCAACTGTCGCTGGAAGCATCTTCTGCATCGCGAGGTTTTCATTACCCATCAGTTGTTCAGGCACCGATGCCGTCACCTTGACCGATGGGAACTTCTCTTCATCAAAGAACATCGCTCTTAATCTTTCGTTTCGTATAGATACGCCAGTATCTAGCATGTTAAGTGGGATTGTGAGCTCCAAGACTCCTTTATCGTCGATTTTACCACTTATGCCTGATATGACAGCGGGTTCAACGACATACTGCTTCTTTATCGAAGCAAAGTTAACTGTAGAGAGCTGTTCGTTTACCTGGAAATGTCCTGATGCCAGTAACGGAAAACTGATGGTCATTAATCCTAGCAAGAGCAAGGTGATCATTTTATTCATGTTTGCTTCCTATTAATGAGATTATGCATGTACATAAATAGTATTGTTCAAAAAATAATCTTTGCATTTGATGGAGGAATTAAAGTGGTGTGATTGATTTGTTTTTGATATGACTGATTGGTTGTTAATGCTTGAAATTTGCTCAGAAATAGTAATTATTTTTTATTTATGATCAAAATATAGATTATTAATTCACTAAAGATGAAAATTTAGGTTGAAGTAACTTACGCTTTTATTGATAATTCATGCATCTTTTTTGAATAATAATTTTTTATGTCTCAAGTATCTTCTATCTCTTCTCTAGAGAAAACTAAATCATGGCAACTGCCAGATACACTGATCCTGATTTTCCTGATCGGTATTTTTGCCGCAGCAGCGACTTATTTCATTCCTGCTGGTACTTTTGAAAGCCAAGACGTCTCTTTCATTGTTGATGGTGCAGAAAAAACGCGCACCGTTATCGACCCTGCTTCTTTTAGCTACGCAACAGATGAAAACGGTGAGCTCGTCTACAACACGGTTGGCTTCTTCGCGTCTGGTGGTGGTATTGGTCTAATGAACTTCCCATTTGAAGGTCTGGTATCAGGCTCGAAGTGGGGTAGCGCAATTGGCGTAATCATGTTCATGTTGATCATTGGTGGCTCGTTTGGCGTTGTTATTCGCACAGGCACCATTGATAACGGTATTCTTCACCTAATCAATAGAACTAAAGGCAGCGAAGCACTGTTTATCCCAGTGTTGTTTCTACTGTTTTCTTTAGGCGGTGCAGTCTTCGGTATGGGTGAAGAAGCGGTAGCATTTGCGATTATTATTGCCCCACTAATGGTACGACTTGGTTACGACAGTATTACTACCGTGATGGTAACTTACGTTGCGACTCAAATCGGATTTGCAACGTCTTGGATGAATCCATTCTCAGTAGCAATCGCGCAAGGTATCGCTGGCATTCCTGTACTATCTGGCATGACCTTCCGTATGGTGATGTGGGCATGCTTTACGGTTGTCGGTATTGGTTTCACCATGTTGTATGCATCACGAATTAAAGCGAACCCAGAATCATCATTTACCTTTGCAACTGACAAACATTTCCGCAAGCAAGAACAAGATGATCAACCTGTTGCGAAATGGTCTTTTGCTGATACGTTAGTCTTGCTAACTGTTGCGGGCACTACTGGTTGGGTTATTTACGGTGTAGTAGTTCATGCTTGGTACATCCCAGAGATTGCTTCTCAATTCTTCACTATGGGCTTTATCGTGGCAATCATCGGCGCTATTTTCCGTTTGAACGGCATGTCTCTTAATGACGCAGCAGATGCGTTTAAAGAGGGGGCAGGAATGATGCTAGCGCCTGCGCTACTGGTAGGTTGTGCGAAAGGTGTTCTTCTAATTTTAGGCGGTGGTTCTGGTAGCGAAGCGAGCGTACTAAACTCGATTCTAAATAGCGCAGGTTCTTTTATTAGTGGTCTTCCAGACGTGATGGCTGCTTGGCTGATGTTTGTCTTCCAATCTGTATTTAACTTCTTCGTGACGTCAGGTTCTGGTCAAGCAGCACTAACCATGCCTCTGCTTTCTCCGTTGGCGGATATCGCAGGTGTAACTCGTCAAGTTGCAGTACTGGCGTTCCAACTGGGTGATGGCTTTACTAATATCATCGTACCGACGTCTGCTTCTCTAATGGCAACTCTGGGCGTATGTCGCATCGATTGGGGAGTATGGGTTAAGTTCTGTGGTCGCTTTATTGGCCTGCTGTTTGTATTAGCAAGCGTAGTCGTTATTGCAGCACACCTGATGGGCTTCGCTTAATCTCTGAAAAGTAATTCGCGATCCCGAATTAATTGACCGACTTATATTACACTACGACCAAAGGCGAGCTGAGACTCGCCTTTGTTGTTTATTAAATCTATTGGAAATCGATATGTCAGAAATGGCGACACATAATCAAACGCAAGTTCTTGAATACCTTCACTCACTGAACGTGGATGAACTCCCGTCGGGTGATCACACGTTAAGCTTTGCTGTAGCGACCAATGCTATCGGGCAATGGCAACAGTTACCTGTTCGAGTTTTTAAGGGCCGCAGTGAGGGCAAGAAAGTCGTGATAACTGCTGGTGTTCATGGTGATGAGCAGAACGGAATCATGACAGCAATGAAAGTTGCACAAAGACTCGTTGAGCAAAATATCGCCGGATGCGTCACTATTGTTTCAACGATTAACCTGAGCGGTATTTTAAATCACAGTCGCAATTTCTTCCCTGTTGATCCTAATGCATCGCCGTCAAACCTCAATCGTTTCTTCCCTGGTAATGTTGAAGGGAATGAAGTTGAGCGCTATCTAGGAACGCTATGGAACAACCTATTATTGCCAAACGCTGATATTGCGATCGACCTGCACACACAAACCTCAGGGACGTGCTATCCACTCTATATTTTCGCAGATTACAGAGTTGAAAAAGCAAAACATATGGCGGCTCTTATGAACGCTGATGTGGTCTTGAACGATCCGGGTGAGAAAGGGGTGTTGGAAACGGCTTGGAACACACACGGTGTGCCTAGTATTACGGTGGAAGTAGGCTCTGGTCGTTATTTTGAACGTGAACTGGTGGAACGTGCAACTCAAGGGGTTATTAACATCCTAATAGCGGAAGGTGTCATTGAAGGTGAAGTTTCTAAACTGAACAGCCCACTAGAAGGCGATAAGATCATAAGTATTAAAGCTAAGCAGGGCGGTTTTGTAGAGCCACAGGTTTCGTTGATGCAGAAAGTGGAAAAGGACGATTTGCTTGCAATCCAATACGATTCACTTGGCAAGGAGTTACTGAGATACACAGCGCCTGAGTCTGGTACTGTCATTAGCCACAACCTTGAAACCCTTCGTGCTCCAGGTTCGTTGATTGTACGTCTAATCAAATAACTCAAAATGAATCAACTGGGCAAAGAACCTCTTTGCCCACTCTCGCTTCTATGCCTCTCACCGATTAGAAACTGCATATACCTATTCTTCCTTAGTGATCGACTTATACATTTTCCAGATTATAGATAAGCTTTGAAATAACTATCTAATATTCAATATCTTGGCGTGTATTCTTTATTAATGAAGTAACGCTATTTTTTTAGATTTGTATAAGTAGTGAGCGCAAGGGTTCCTTAAAATAGTGATATCCATGAATTGGCCAGTAGAACGTATCACTGCTTAGTCAATAGAATTCTAAGATGTTGAGGAGCCCCATGAAGATCATCAAGCCACTAGTCGTCATCTCTCTAGCCGCGTTAGTTTTAATGGGGTGCTCCAGCGTCAATGAAACTCATCAGCCTCTTCATACATCTAGCGAGTATTACGATTATATTCAGCCCTCGTTTGAACAATATGTGGATACGACGAGCGAGTGGTTGTCAGAAAATCGCGCCTTCATTGCTGAAGACCATAGCAAAGAGCTGTCAATGAACGTCCCATACAGCAAAGGCGACCCGACTTCAGATAAGGCGATTCTTTTGGTTCACGGCCTTGGCGATTCACCATTCAGTTTTAGTGATATATCGACATCTTTGGTAGAACAAGGCTTTTATGTACAAGTTGTATTATTACCGGGTCACGGAAGCAATCCTGAGCACATGAAGTTGGTTCACTATCAAGACTGGCAAACTCTAGTTGACCATTATGCGAACCTGCTTAAACAAGAACATGATCAAGTTTGGCTTGGCGGCTTCTCGACAGGAGGAAACCTTGTCTCTATTCATGCGCTGGATAATGACGGAGTAGATGGGCTGATGCTGTTTTCTCCTGGGTTCCAAACGGTCACGCCATTTCTAGAAAAATTCACTCCCTTTGTCGCTCTGTTTACTGATGGCTGGAACGCAGAGGAGAATAATTTTGCGAGATACAGCTCTGCGCCGATTAATAGTGCTTTAGCCTATTCTGAGAGTGCACAAGTGTTCCGTGACAAAATTGAAGGAAGAGAGTTAGATATCCCAACGTTGTTGGTCACTGCGGAAGCGGATAGTGTGATTGATTCGCAAGCACTGTACGATTACTTCGAGAACCACTTTACCCACCCCAATAGCAAGTTGGTGTGGTATGGGGAACAAAAGCAATCTGACGAGTTAGGTAAGACTCAAGTCTACTCAATGCATCGTGATGATCTTAGAATCAGCACAGCATCGCACATGAGCACACTGTTCGCCCCAGAAAATAGTTACTACGGTGAGAAAGGTGAAAAGATTATTTGTGAGAATAGTTTTAGCAAATCAGATACTGAAGCATGTGAGAATGGTGAGCCGACATGGTTCTCTGCTTGGGGTTATACTGAAAAAGGGCGAATCCATGCTCGCTTAACATGGAACCCATATTACGCAGAATTAGAGTCTACAATGAGAGCCGTTGTTCAGTAACGCTTGCAACGATTAAGTAAAGCGGCTGGAGAGTGATTATGACCAAGAAAGTACAGATAAATACTATCTCTGAGCTACACCAGTTTTTAGGGTTGCCGAAACCGACGCACCCTCTGGTTACATTGATTGATCAATCTAAGATCACGCGAGAGTTCAACGAACATCTGACTCTGGGGTTTGGTCTGTACTTTATTTCACTCAAGGATGGTGCCAACTGCAGTATTGGTTACGGGCAGACAACCTACGATTTTGATACTGGTACCATGACATTCTTCGCGCCAGAACAAGAGGTGAGCATTGCTCCTAGCGAACATGTTGAGGACTCAATTGGTTGGACGTTGGCTTTTCACCCACAGTTGATTGCTAAGTCGGATCTTTATGGAAAAATGCTCGACTACACCTTCTTTGAGTACGAGAGTAACGAAGCGCTGCACTTGTCAGAGCGCGAAAGAGTCATGGTGACAGATATCGCGCTCAATATTGGCAACGAAACAGAGGCTAATATCGACAAGCATACTCAGTCATTAATTTGTTCCAACATCGAGCTACTTCTTAAATACTGTAACCGTTTTTATGATCGCCAGTTTATTGTGCGTGCAGACTTGAACCATGATCATATTCACCGTTTAAGCAAATTACTCGCCGAGTACTATCAAGGCGATAGACCTTTCGAGCTTGGTATTCCTACGGTTCAATATTGTGGTAAAGAACTTGGGCTTTCTCCGTATTATTTAAGCGATCTGTTAAAGAAAGAGACCGGAAAAAACGCGCTAGAGCATATCCATTTGTTTGTCATTGAGCGTGCTAAGACACTGATGGCTGAGACAGAGCACAGTATCACTCAAATCGGCTATGAGTTGGGTTTTGAGTATCCTCAACATTTCTCCAAGCTTTTTAAAGCAAAAACCGGTGTGAGCCCTCGAGAATTTCGCAGCTCTATTTAATTAAAACTCGACAAAACTCAGCGAGGTTACGTATTACGCGACAGCTTCCTAGGTTTCTTCATTTCAAGACTGCGGTCAAATTGCGATTGACGACTTATGTCTTCCTCAGCAATGACAGTGTATAGTTTTAGAATATTCATTCAGGTTTTTTATTGAATTTGCTGTTATTGGTAAGTGTGTTATGAAGAAAAATGGATTTACTCTCATAGAGTTGATTGTCGTTGTGATTATACTCGGCATCCTCGCTGTGACAGCTGCACCAAGGTTTTTGGGAATCCAAGAATCAGCGCGAGAAGCAGTGTTAGAAGGCGTTGCAAGTGCAATGGACAGTGTGAACGCTCAAGTTGTATCGAAAGCCATTATTCAAGGGCTTGACCCTAGCGCAGAGAATCCAAGTGATCAAAGCAACTACGTGATTGATTTTGGTATCGGTAGTGTTGAAGTCGATTGGGGCACCTTATGCCCAGAAAGCCGAGGCGAGTCGGGCGATAAGCTTAACATGCTCGATTTCCTAACATTATCTGACGATGAAAGTTTGACGTCGGAATTTGGTAACCGACACACAGTTATTGGTTACACCCATTCATTCACGCAAGCACAGCTTGATAGTACCAATATTCCCGATGCAGACCTCCCTTCAGGTTGCTATGTTATTTACGACTCTTTTGGACGTTCGGATGGTAGCAAATGCCCGGTAGGTGGCTGTGAGTGTACAGTTCGTGTTGTTAATGACGAATGCTAAATAGAATTTCTTTTTGATTAATATCGCGCGTTACTGCCTTTGGTTGTAACGCGTTTTTTGTTTTCATGGGGTTGATCTTCAAACTAGCTCCCTTTAAACCTCAATCCGTACAGTAGCTTGGTCAAGTTTTCCCGTACAAATGGTTATCCTATACACAGAATTTATAAATTAGACTTATTGCATTGTTTGATTTTCGTTAGGTTGATGTGACTCAACAAGCGAGAAAAGAATTATGGATAGACCTAAATTATTATTAGAGCGCCTAAACCAGATAGCCGGATCTTTGGAAAGGACAGGTAAAGCACACGCTCTGCTTGGGCTCGGCTCCGTAGGCTTAGAGCTAGAACGATTAGATGAGTATTCTGACATTGACTTCTTTGCGATTGTCCAAAAAGGCCATAAACGAGAGTTTCTAGACAGCCTTGCGTGGTTATCCGATATAGAGGCGATTGATTACGCGGTAAGAAATACGGTCGATGGTTACAAAGTACTGTACAGCGATGGTGTTTTCTGTGAATTCGCTGTGTTTGAGCCGGAAGAGTTAGCGGGTATTCCTTTTTCAGAAGGTCGCATAGTTTGGCAACAAGCTGACTTTAATAGTGATTGCTGTGTGCCACCAAAGCAAGAGCAGAATCAAGATAACGACTTAGAGTGGATCATTGGAGAGGCGATGACAAACCTTTATGTTGGAATGTGTCGTTATAATCGAGGTGAGAAGCTATCTGGCATGCGTTTTGTCCAGTCCTTTGCTCTTGATCGTTTAATAGAGTTGGCAGAGCGAATCGAACAACCTAATCCAGCGCTAGTAGATGTGTTTATGGCGGATAGAAGATTAGAAGTTCGTTTTCCAGAGTTTTCCAAGATGCTCCCATCATTTACTCAAGGCTATGAGTTTACCCCGGAGTCTGCAGTCGCACAGTTGGAGTTCTTGAATACGTACTTTAGTGTTAATCAAGCGATGCGAACTAGAATCCTTGAGCTATGTGAGCGGTGATTAATTGCCTGTGTCAATGAGTGGTTAGATGTTTAATCTTTACTCAATAGTAAACTCCGTGTTAGCTTCAAAGTTCTTCTAGCACATGTAAAAAGGAGGAGCAGAGGATGTCATTTGAAAGTGCAGTTACATTTTTTATAGCCATGTTTGTATTCGGCATTACACCAGGACCGGGCGTGTTTGCCATATTGGCGCGCGGTATGGTTTACGGTTGGAAAAAGTGCATCACTCTTTCGTTAGGAATGACATGCAGTGACATGATTTATCTCGTGCTTGCCTGTTTTGGTTTAGCAACGGTTGCAGAAAATTGGTCATTCGCCTTCGAAGTGATTCGTTACGTTGGTGCTGCTTACTTGATTTACCTAGGGTACAAGATGTTCAGAAGCCTGCCTGAAGTGCAGGGATCGGCAGAGCAAGTTGCTAAGCAAAGCCAAAAGTCTGCACAGGCAAGTTTTGCGCAAGGCTTTCTAATTTCTGCGTCAAACCCGAAAGTGATTCTGTTTTACATTTCGTTCTTGCCAACGTTCATCGATCTTACTGTGCTTCGTTCGCAAGATATCGTACTAGTTGCTGTGTTAGCGTTTGTCGCTCTAATGACTGGCTTATTGCTGATTGCGATGGGTGCAGGTCGAATGGTGACGTTGTTGAAAACGCCTCGTGCGCACAAAAGGTTAAACCAGAGCGCTGGTGGCATCATGATTGCCGCAGGCTCCTATCTAGCAATTAACCGATAGTTACTGTTAAACTCATTAAAAAAGGCGATCCAATGGATCGCCTTTTTCTGGTCTTCTTGTAGCTTATGCGGCGCTTAATGCTTCTATATCACGGTTTTTAATTACGTAACGCAATCTAAACAACATCAAGCCTGCAGCGACGGTTAACCCTGTTAAGATGCCTACCCAAAAACCTGTCTCGCCCATAGCCGGAACTACATAGTCGGTGAGGCCGAGTACTATACCCATCGGCAATGCCAAGCCCCAGTAAGATGCAATCGCTAGAAACATTGGAATTTTAGTGTCTTTGTATCCACGTAGAGCACCATTCGCCGATGTTTGCAGTGCGTCACTAAATTGGTACATGGCGGTAAAAACAAGTAGTGTGGCCGCAGTTGCACTTATGGCTGGATCCGTCGTATAAAGTCGAATGATCCAATCAGGAAACAATAAGAAAGTCGCAACTGATAGCAGTGAAATCATTGCTGCCACTAAAATGCCGATTTTGCTGCGCTCAATCGCGCTCATTTCGTTTTTCTCACCTAGGGCATGACCAACGCGAATAGTAATGCCAAATGAGATGCTCATTGGAATTACGTAAGTCATGCTCGAAATATTCAGTGCAATTTGTGCAGCAGCTACGTTTTCGGCCCCAATACGACCAATCATAAGCGCAATAACCGCAAAAATACTGCCACACACCGCAATGTTCATTCCGATAGGTAAGCCAAGCTTTAGCAAGTGAAACATCTCTTTAGCTTTAGGTGCTGCGTCAGAGAAGTTGATAATCGTCTTGTAATGATGATGTGCGCGGATGTATGAATAGAGCATGCCCGACATTATCCAGTACACCAAACTTGTCGCCCAACCACAGCCAACAGCGCCCATTTCTGGGAAACCAAACTTACCGTAAATCAGAACGTAGTTAACCGGGATATTCACCAATAAGCCAATGACGGAGATGATCATCGGCACCTTAGTGTTGTTCATGCCTTCACAGAAGCCATTCAAGGTGTAGAACAGAGCAATGCCCGGTACACCAAAGGCCAGTGCGAACGCATAGTCACTACCAATTGGGATGATCTCTGAAGCAACACCAATCCACTCCAAAATAGGTTTGGCGCTAACAAGGTAGGCAATCAGTATGACGCTAGCGATCAGCGCTAGCCAAACCATCTGGAAGAACTCGACAGAGACACTTCGAAAGTCTCTCGCGCCTCTGTGGTACGCCACCACCGGCGTTAACGCCATGATAATACCGCGCAATAACAGCAGTACAGGGATCCAAAGGCTGGTTCCTAAGGCAATGGCAGCAAGATCTGCAGGGCTCACTTGGCCAGCCATGGTGGTATCCACAAAGCCCATCGCTTGTGTTGCAATTTGAGTCAGAATGATTGGAATCGAAAGCTGCATAAGAGCACCCGATTCGCGAGTAAAAGGACGTAGTTTGTTCAACATGAGTGTAAGAAACACCAATATAAATGCACCAATGATGGCAGGATGGCGGATGTGCATTTTAGGGTGTGCCCGTTAGGCGGCGTCAATATAAACACCTTACCGTACACGGTCAAGTGTTGAGTTTATGGTCCCATTTTTAGCATTCGTTAAGTAAATCACCTATTGCGTAACATAGACTTCTATTATGGAAAAACTAGCAGTTGTACAATTGATGGCGTATCTAATATTTAGGAAGTAGCACGCTTAGTGTGTTGTTTTTTATGATAATAAACACTGATGACGTACGATTTGAGGAATGTTGAATGGAGAACATCATTGATGAATTGGTCGCTCAGGGCTTTGAAGTATCTGGGGGAGATTCAGGTATAAAAGTTAAGATTAGTGCAATTACTGGCAAAGCAACTATCCGTAAAAATGCTTATTCAAATCGATTTGTTGTATCAAGCCACTCCTGGGTTCAACTTGCCGGATTATCTTTGACATTTTTTTCTATCTTGTTGTCTTTGTTCAGTTTCTGGGGACAATCAACGCCAAGCGGTACACTGTTGTATATTGTTTCAATAGGTATCCCGTTGGTGTTTTCAGGTTTTGTGTCAGTGATCATTGCTGAGATCCAGCTGCAACCTGTACGACAAATCGTACGAATGGCCAATATGAAGCTATCAGACCACTTACAGAATAATAGTTAGTGATTCATTTTAATTAGAAACGTTCCTAATGCCGACTCTCTTCCCAGAGTTGGTTATCCCATCTTAAGTGTTAATCCCGCTCTAAATGCTACAAAGTTGCAACCGTGAACTTATTTCGACGATAAAAGTTTGAAGAGCCTCGAAATGCGCGTTGGTTTAGTCTGATAATCTCCTTGATTTGACTGAGGGACAGCACTAATGATTGATCGGGAAAAGCTTGCAAGAGCTGACACTTACTTACGTTCTGTCGGGTTGTCATGTAACACAGACAAAACAATTTTATACCGATTTTTAAGAAGTAGAGGCGTCGCGTTGAAGCCCGTTTACTGGGAATCTTTTCACAAAAACGTGATATTGAAATTCACTGAATTCTTCATTGTGTATCTTGCTATTACCTATCTCTTTAGTTTGGCTCAGGATGAGGCGAGATTTATTAATACGCTCTTTAGTGCCGTTTTCGTCAGTTCAGTATTCTCCTTTGTTTTGAGTCTTTATTATCATTTTCAATCTAGAAGAAATGGCCTGAAAGATTGGAACAATATATAGAAACGGCAAGGGTTGAATTTTATAAGCTAGGAGAGATTCTTATGAGCGACCAATATGATTCAGAAACATCGAAACATTATGCAGCGTATCGTCCACCGATACATGGAAAAATATTGGAACACGCTTTAAGAGAAACAAGTCAAACAACATTTAATCTAGGCTTGGATATAGGGTGTGGTACTGGGGTCTCAACAGAAGTACTACGTCAGTATTGTGTAAACGTGGTTGGTATCGATCCGAGTATTGATATGCTCACAAAAGCACAGAGTCAAACAGGTGTAAGTTTCGCCCAAGGAAAAGGTGAGTGCATTCCACTTGGCGCTCATTCTGTGGACATCGTAACTTTCGCTGGTTCACTCTCTTATGCGAACAAAAGCTTGGTAGTGTCTGAATTACTTCGTGTTTGTCGCTCTAATGCGTTTATTGTTGCTTACGATTTCAAAGTGATGTTATCTGAATTTTTGGATCGTTTAGGTGCACAACTTCCACCACCTTCTTCTCAATACAATCATGCTGAAAACTTTACGGGTTTTAATGACCTTTATGAACTCAAAGTTTATGGCTGCGATATCACGATAGAAATGAGTGCTAAGCAGCTTTCTCATGTGTTGTTCTCCTCTACCAAATATTACAAGGTTCTTGTTGAACGCTTCGGTGCTGACGATACTTTTACGAAAGTCGTTGAAGCGCTAGGAGAGGATGAAACTCATCACGTCAAAGTAGAGACTTACTATTCAACCTATCAAGTGAAAGCGTGACTATAAGAAGCATGAAAGTACTGATATCAGGTTCCAATGGTTATGTCGGCCGTCACGTGACGCAATTATTTAAGGAAATTAGGGTTGAGGTGTATCTCTATGATAGGAAACGAAGCTCAGTTATCTGTCCTGAAGGCATTTATGAGAGATACTCGAAATTTGAAGATTACTTTGATGTTGTGATTAATTGCGCGAGACCTCATTGGTCAGAATATTCGCCACCAGAAATAGCCAATATCGAGTCCAAATTACTATTAAAGCTAGATAGCTTGGCAAAAGTAGGGGCGACAAAGATCCACACATCGGGCGTTTGGCTATTTGGGAAAGCAAACTACGATGAGTTAAGAGGGTTTAAACTCAAACCACTGTCTATTGTTGAGCCGGATGTAACAACGATTGAGCGAGCGCTAAGGCATAAATGGCATGTCGTTTATTGCCCGAGTTTGGTTTATGGCGGTGTAAACTGTCAGTTGATGAGGATTGTTGAAACGTTAGATGGATCTCTATCAGTGGCGACGCCAACACAAGGGCGTAACCGATATATACATGTCGAAGATATCGCGCACTTCTATTTATCTTTAGTACAAAACCAACCGGATACCAGGCAACATTTTATCGCAGAGAAAGAAGGTTACACTCCCGCAGATTTTGGCCGTCTACTTTTACAGGCTAGCTTGATTAAAAAGATCAACAGTATGGATTGGGTGGAATTTGAATCTCGGTTTGGTTCTTCTGCTGTTGAGATAGAAAGGTTGAACCTTGAACTACCCGTTAGTCCAATGTTCAAATCAACCTCAACTTTACGCCATTACATAGAAAACTCTTTTAATAAACGCGATAAGTAAGCTCTGCTGAAGAACCTTTCATATTGGCAAACACTTTGTCACGCAACCCGATAAATTTTAAAACAATATGTCATCATTTAGCTCCCAAATGAAAATGATTGTCATTTAATTTCTTTTTGAGTTACTCTATGTGAAATTTTACTACAGAGTGATATGCTTAAAGTTGAGCATTGAAATGGCATTTAACCATAGATAAAGTCAGGTTATACGTTTGCTCTGGTCTATTTTTAATCGGTTATACCTCTTTTGTTCTACCCCTTTTGGGTAGTTCATTTTCGTAATTGATTTACATCATATTTTCATTTTCTTTCATAATTCATTATTCGCTCAGTTAAGAAAATTATAACCTTTCAGGAATTCTTATGAGCAAGATGAAGCTAGTCGTAATCGGTAACGGGATGGTAGGCCATCGCTATATCGAAGATTTAGTCGAGAAGACAGACGTAGCCAACATGGACATTACGGTGTTCTGTGAAGAGCCACGTGTTGCGTATGACCGCGTACACCTTTCTTCTTACTTTTCACACCACACAGCAGACGAACTTTCTTTAGTTAAAGAGGGCTTCTACGAGAAACATGGTATCAACATGTTGATCGGCGAACGCGCTATCACAGTAAACCGTGAGAAGAAGATTGTTTATTCAAGCTCTGGTCGTGAAATCCAATACGACAAGCTGATCATGGCGACGGGTTCTTTCCCGTTCGTTCCACCTATTAAAGGCCGCGAGAGCAAAGATTGCTTTGTGTACCGTACTATCGAAGATCTTAAAGCGATCGAAGCGTGTGCGAAGAAGAGCAAAGTGGGTGTTGTAATCGGTGGTGGTCTTCTAGGCCTTGAAGCAGCTGGTGCTCTAAAAGCACTAGGTGTAGAGACTCATGTGGTTGAGTTTGCTCCTAAGCTAATGGCTGAGCAACTGGACCAAGCGGGTGGTAACCAACTTCGTCAAAAAATTGAAAGCATGGGTGTGAAAGTTCACACTAGCAAAAACACGCTTGAAATTGCTCCTGAAGGTAAAGAAGCACGTAACGTTATGCGTTTTGCAGACGGTACAGAGCTAGAAACTGACTTCATCGTATTCTCTGCGGGTATCCGCCCTCAAGATAAACTTGCTCGTGACATGAAGCTAGACGTTGCTCCACGCGGCGGTATCGCTATCAACGATTTCTGTCAGACTTCTGATGACAGCATCTACGCTATCGGTGAATGTGCGTCTTGGAACGAAACTTTCTACGGTCTAGTTGCGCCAGGTTACAAGATGGCGACTGTAGCGGTTGACCATATCGTTGGTAACGACAGCAAGTTTGAAGGTGCTGACATGTCTGCGAAGCTTAAGCTTCTAGGCGTGAAAGTAGGTTCAATTGGTGACGCTAACGGCCGTACTCCTGGCTGTAAGAGCTACGTTTACCAAAACGAAGAGCAAGAAGTCTACAAACGTCTAATCGTTTCTGAAGACAACAAGAAACTGCTTGGTGCAGTAATGGTTGGTGATACGTCTGATTACGGCGATCTTCTACAGCTTATGCTGAACGAAATCGACCTACCAGAGCACCCAGATGCGCTAATCCTACCTGCTCACGCTGGTGCAGAGAAGCCAACACTAGGCGCTGACGCACTGCCTGAGTCTGCAGTTATCTGTTCTTGTTTTGATGTTACAAAAGGCAAGATTGCAGAAGCGGTTGCTCAAGGTCACCACACTATTGGTGATATCAAAGCAGTAACGGGTGCTGGTACTGGTTGTGGTGGTTGTATCCCTCTAGTGACTTCTGTTCTAAACGCTGAGCTTGAAAAAGCCGGTGTTGAAGTGAAAGACGACGTATGTGAGCACTTTGCTTACTCTCGTCAGGAGCTATTCCACCTAGTACGCATCGGTGAAATCAAGTCGTTTGAAGAGCTACTTGAGAAGCACGGTACGGGTTACGGTTGTGAAGTATGTAAGCCACTTGCTGGTTCTATCCTTGCTTCAAACTGGGGTGACCACATCCTTAAGCCGTCTCTAGTTAAGCTGCACGATACCAACGATAACTTCCTAGGTAACATCCAAAAAGATGGTACTTACTCTGTTATCCCACGTATGGCAGGTGGTGAAGTGACGCCAGCAGCTCTAGCAGCATTGGCTAACGTTGCAGCAGAATACAACCTATACACGAAAGTGACAGGTGCTCAACGTATTGGTCTATTCGGCGCTCAGAAAGATGACCTTCCAACAATCTGGAAGAAACTAATCGAAGCGGGTTACGAGACTGGTCAAGCTTACGGTAAGTCACTGCGTATGGCTAAGACATGTGTCGGTTCTACTTGGTGTCGTTACGGTGTACAAGATTCTGTTGGTCTTGGTGTAATGATTGAGAACCGTTACAAAGGCATCCGTACTCCTCATAAGATGAAGTTCGGTGTATCTGGCTGTACTCGTGAGTGTGCAGAAGCGCAAGGTAAAGACCTTGGTATTATCGCGACAGATGCAGGTTGGAATATGTACGTGTGTGGTAACGGTGGTATGAAACCTCGTCACGCAACACTACTAGCAGGCGACCTAGACCAAGAAACACTAATCAAGTACATCGACCGTTTCATGATGTTCTACATTCGTACTGCTGCGCCACTACAACGCACTTCAGTATGGTTTGAGAACCTAGAAGGTGGCATCGACTACCTACGTGAAGTCATCATGGAAGACAAACTAGGCATCAATGATCAACTAGAAGCTGATATTGCTGGCCTAATTGAAAACTTCAGCTGTGAATGGACTGACACTATCAACGACGAAACACAATTGAAGCGTTTCTCTCACTTCATCAACTCTGATGAGCGTGATGACAACGTAATGTTCGTAACTGATGGTCGTGAGCAACACCGTCCAGCGACATTTACTGAAAAACACCCAGAAGCGAAGGGCGATATCCTTCACGTAGCGGCAGAGTAATAGGGGAACGACATCATGGCATTTACAAAAGTTTGTAAAATCGAAGACATCATCCCAGGTACTGGTGTTGTGGCACTGCTAAACGGCGAGCAAGTAGCAATCTTCCGCCCACGTGCAACAGAAGAAGTGTTCGCAATTAACAACATGGACCCATTTTTCCAGTCAAACGTGCTTTCTCGCGGCCTTATCGTTGAGCACAAAGATGAGCTATGGGTTGCAAGTCCACTGAAGAAGCAACGCTTCAATCTAGCGACTGGCCTATGCATGGAAGATGAGCGTATGAGCGTGAAATCTTACAAAGCACGTGTTGTTAAAGGTGCAGTAGAAGTCGCGGCGTAATCACTAAGATTCGATAGTTCAAGGGCTCTAGTGAGTAATGATTGTCATGACGACAACTAGAGCCTTTTCCTATCCAATTTTAACTTTTATTTTTAACTTTTAGTAAGGGCAATTTATGTCTGCTTTAAAACCTGTAGAATTCGTACAAACCATGATCGATGTTGGTGAAGCGAAAACAAAAACAAGTACTCGTGATCTTATTCTACGAGGCACGATGGCTGGTGTGATCCTTTCACTTGCTGTTGTAGTCGCGATTACAACTATTGTACAAACAGGTATCGGTATCGTTGGTGCACTTGTGTTCCCAGTGGGCTTTGTGATTCTAAGTATCATGGGCTACGACTTGGTAACAGGTGTATTCGGTCTAGCGCCACTAGCTAAATTCGATAATCGCCCAGGTATCACTTGGGGTAAAATCTTCCGTTGTTGGGGTCTTGTTGGTCTAGGTAACCTGCTTGGTTCTCTACTTGTTGCGTTCTTGGTTGCTGTTTCTCTAACAGGTAACTTTTCTCTAGATCCAAACGCAGTAGCTCAAAAGTTCATTGCGGTTTCAACTGCGCGTAGCCTAGGTTTTGAAAACATGGGTATGGACGGATGGATTACGTGTTTCGTACGCGGCATCTTCTGTAACCTTATGGTTTGTCTAGGTGTAATTGGTAACATGACTGCACGTTCTATGCCTGGCAAAGTTGCGATGATGTGGTTCCCAATCTTCATCTTCTTCGCACTAGTGTTTGAGCACACAGTAGTAAACATGTTCCTATTCCCACTAGGTATGATTCTAGGTGCTGACTTCGGTATTGCGACTTGGTTGAACTTCAACCTTATCCCAACAATCCTAGGTAACATCGTTGGTGGTCTAGTGATGACTTGTATCCCACTTTACCTAACTCACGCTAAAACAGCGCCAGCGATTAAATAATCCTGACCTGAGTGATTAAGCGAATGAATTAACGGAAAGGCTCTGCAGTATACTGTGGGGCCTTTTTAGCTTCTTTACCTCGTTTATCTTCTCTAGCATCGTTACCTTCTTTGGTTGTGAACATCAATATTCACTATGCTTTAAAGAGTACGACAGCCAGTGATAAAGAATTGCAACGAGAATAACCAAAAACGTTAATTCAATTAGTTATGAAATATGCAAAAACTGTGATCGACGAGATGTTTTCTTGTTGATACAGTGAATTACAGCAAAATAATTAAAATAGGCGTAAGCAATGAGTGAGCAAGCAGTAGAAAAAGGTTTTGTTTCTTTGGTGGGTGCCGGTCCTGGTGACCCTGATTTATTAACCGTTAAAGCAGCACGAGTGATTCAACAAGCTGACGTTGTGGTATACGACCGCCTCGTATCTAAGGCAATCCTAGCGATGGCTAACCCAGATGCAGAGATGCTTTATGTTGGTAAAAAATTAGATCATCATTGCGTACCACAAGATCAAATCAATCAACTACTTGTGACTAAAGCTCAAGAAAACAAACGCGTTGTACGTTTGAAAGGTGGTGACTCATTTATTTTTGGCCGTGGTGGTGAAGAGTGTGAAACCCTTGCTGAGAATGATGTTGCTTTTGAGGTTGTACCTGGGATTACGGCTGCTGCTGGAGCGACTGCTTATGCAGGTATCCCTCTAACGCATCGCGATCACGCACAAAGCGTACAGTTCATTACGGGTCACCTTAAGAAAGACGGTGAAGATATTGACTGGAAATCATTGGCTCAACACAACCACACCATCGTTTTCTACATGGGACTGAAAGAGAGTCCAAATATTCAGAAAAACCTGACTGACAACGGCATGCGCCAAGATATGCCTGTAGCGATTATCGAAAATGGTACGCGTCAGGAACAGAGGGTGTTTAGAGGTGGCTTGAGCGATTTGGCTGAGCTCGCTTCACAAGCTAAGAGCCCAGCATTGATTGTCGTTGGCAGTGTTGCTCAACTGCACGAGAAGCTGGCTTGGTTCAACCAACAATAACAACTTCTATTTGCTTGCCTAAATGCTGCAGCGGCTGGATTGTCGCTGCATCTCTTGCTGGCGCATCGGCATTTGGTCGATGAAGTTAGCTAAGAACGCCCAATCGGTAGTGCCACTCCATCGGTGTTTCTCTTTACCATCCTTGCCTATCAAAATCCCTGTGTGCTTACCCTTTGGGATCTCATAGATTTTCTTAACCGCTTCTAAGTTGAACTCTTCTTTTAGCCAACTCGGCATGGTGTAACCGTTCTCGGCAATAACCATAACCACAATGTCGCGTTCGTCGATTTGGCAGTTGTTGATCAAAACACTATTCATAAACTCTTTGACCTTGGTGTCTTGGTCTGGCGCAAACAGGATAACACTGCGATGTGGCAAACTGTGTGAGTGTTCATAGGCCGGGTAGGCGAGGGCAGTGTGAGAGCAAGCAACGATGCCTGCAATAGCGAGTAATCTTCCTAACATCCTATGACTCCTTTCAAACAACGCGTGTTGTTGTCACTAAAAACGCTCTAAAGAACTGTTTTTGAAAACGAGAGCAACAAACTCTGCACAATAATCAAGCAACGATTAAATGCCGATACGTAAAGCATAGTTGATAGGTTCAAAATCAACGATAAGCGACTCGCATTTATTAAGCAGATCGAATAGGGTAAAGGCTTATTTTTAAGAACCCAATAAAGGCATAGCGCCACAGGCACCATACATGGAAAATATTGCGATTCTGGTTGATGTTCAAAACGTGTATTACACAACAAGAGATAAGTATCGAAGTAATTTCGATTACAACCAATTTTGGTATGTGGCAACCACGGGGCGAAACGTCGTATCAGCTAATGCTTACGCAATTTCTAGCCAAGACCCAAAACAGCGTCAGTTCCATCATATCCTCCGAGGGGTGGGTTTCGATGTAAAACTAAAACCTTTCATTCAACGACGTGATGGCAGTGCTAAGGGCGATTGGGATGTCGGTATTGCGTTAGATGCAATCGAGTTGGCAGAGTCTGTCGATACGATCATTCTGGTTTCTGGTGATGGGGACTTCGAGATCTTAGTTGAACGTATGAAATCACGCTTCAATACAAAGGTGGAAGTCTACGGTGTACCGGGGTTAACAGCTCAAAATCTCATCGATTCTGCAACAAAATTTGTTCCAATCGAGAAAGATCTCCTAATGTAGCCAAATAGTGCAATTTTATAATTGAAATCAATTTTATGATAATTAAAATGCAAACCATTATTATTTAATGGGTGGTGGTGATGTCTCGCATTTTAGTCGTTGACGATGATATTCAGTTATGTGAATTGCTCTCTGAAGTGTTAGAAGCAGAGGGTTATCATGTTGATAAGGTCCATTGTGGCGAGAGTGCATTGGAGTTTATTCAGCAGAATCCGGTAGATCTGGTTCTACTAGATGTGATGCTTCCGAACCTTAACGGGTTACAGGTGGCAAGACGCATTTGCCAGCGCTTTGCCACTCCGATTCTTATGCTAACAGCGCTTAATGATGACGCCTCCATGCTAGATGGTTATCAAGCCGGTGCCGATCAGTACATCGCTAAGCCGTTCAACGTACCTGAGCTTCTAACACGAATTAAAGTGATTCTTCGTCGCGTTGGATTCGAGCGTCAGCGTCAATCTGTTGCAAGCTCGAACGAAGGCTTGTGTGAGCAACTGGCTCGTATACCTCTGACTGGGACAGAAAAAGACCTGCTTGATTACCTGATTAAGCATAATGGCATTGTTGTTTCTAAGTCTGATCTTCAAGTTCACGTGCTTAAGAGAGAGTTGTGCCCATTCGATCGTAACCTTGATATGCATATCAGCAACATCCGTCGTAAGTTAGTACAGGCGGGTATTTCAAAGCAGCACATTAAAACAGTGCGCGGCAAAGGCTACAGTTACTTAGAGTCTGTAAGTGCATGAGTTCACGTTATTTTCGTTGTCCTTCTTTTATTGAAAAACGTAAGGACGGTTTGACGTTTCAGCTGTTTGCCTACCTAACGATCATTATTGTCAGCATTTTTATCTTTCAGGGTATTGCGGAAAAGGCGTTAATGAGAGCCTTGCTAAAAGTTCCGGAGTCAGTGAAGTCAGATGTGTTAGATCTGGCTTACCAAGCCGATATCTTGATTGAAGAAGGGGATATGGATGAATTGGCGGATTGGGCCAATGCACAAGAGTACTATCTATTCGTGCTCGATAAAGATAAACATCCAATCACCCATCGCCACATGCACCCACACTTTGAGTTCAAATTGAGGTTCTTAAGGGATCTGGATCACCAGCTTGATGCGCAAGTAAATCAACCTATTCTTGGTATTCCTTTGAAACATGACAATCTGTTAGTGGTTCAGTTTCCTAGGTACTTTCACCCTGCTCATACCTTTTCGACTTACTCTTCATTGATGAAGGTGTTTATTGCTTTTGTCATTTTGATTTTGTTCTCTCAGATCCTCTCAAGGCGTCTCCAGCAGCCTTTAGATCGATTACGCGAAGCAAGTCGTCGATTAGCGCAAGGTGATTTCTCTGTCGAGGTTGTGTCTGAGCTGAAATCGAACACTCGTGAATTTAACGAACTAGCAAGCGACTTCGACCATATGACACAAGAGATCAAGTCGCTGGGTGAGAAGCAACGGCGTCTAATTCGTGATGTTTCTCATGAGCTAAGAACCCCACTGGCAAGACAAAACTTAGTGTTGCACCTGCTACGTAACAGTGTTGAAGATAAATCGGTGCGCCTGATTGATAGACTTGAGAATGAAACCAAGGAGATGAATGACCTCGTTGGCGAAATTCTCGAATATAGCCGTTTAGAGAATGCACGCTATGACGCTGATGTGACTTCTATGAACGTTGAACATTACTGTTCTCTGCTGGTTTCTGAAATGCAACACGACCTTAAAGGTGAGCAAACGCTGGTGGCTCATTTGTCGAATCAGACACCAAGTGTCGACCTTGATGAAAGGCTTGTCCTTCGTGTAGTGAGAAATATTGTTGGTAATGCCATTAAATATGCAGGACCAGAAGCGCGTATTGCATTGACCACGTATTACTACGAAGAAAGTTCGACCAAGCGTTACACTGTCATTTCAATAGAAGACAATGGTCCAGGTATTCCAGATGAGCAACTTTCGAGTGTGTTTAGCCCTTTCACTCGCCTAGAATCAGCGCGTGATAAAAAGTCAGGCGGTTATGGTTTAGGCTTAGCTATTGTTAAAGAGTCGATGGCGGTGATGAATGGCCATGTAAAGGCAGAGAACAAATCGGAAGGAGGGTTGAGGATCAATCTTATGTTCCCAGTTCAGCCTTAAATTAAATCGAAAACGCGATAGATAACATGAAAGCGGCTCCTGTATTAAGGGGCCGCTTTCGTTTCTACTCTACGCCGCTGTCGCGTTGGCTTGTTTGACATAATGCTGCAGCGCTGTGAGAGAGAGCGACTTAGAATAATACCAACCTTGTATCGAAATAGAGTCGTCATGAGGAATTAAATCGAGTTGCTGTTGAGTTTCAACGCCTTCCACCACACAGCTTAAATCTAGCTCTTGAGCGACTCTTAACATTGCGTAGAAGACCCGTTTGCCTTTTTCGTTGTCTAACGCTAACACAAAGCTACGGTCAATTTTAATGCAGTCCACATCAAACTGATTTAGATAGCTCAAAGATGAAAAACCAACGCCAAAGTCATCTAGGAAGATCTTACACCCGAGTTTCTTGAGGCGTTGTAGTGATTCCAACACTTTAGTTGTGTCTGTAACTAAGCTTTCTTCAGTGATCTCAATACGGACCCATTTGGCTACGGGCTCAATGGTTCGACAAATACGGTTCATTACCTCTTTATCTAATAGAGTCTCAGGTGTGATGTTGATGCTGGTAGGTAGCACCAACTGATTTACTTGAGAGACCTTGAGGTCGGACACCACTTTTTTGACCGTCCATAAATCGATATCTGGCATCATGTTCGCTTGCTCGAAATAGGGAAGGAATGCACCAGGGTAGAGTATCTCACCGGACACCGGGTCTTTGGCTCGAATTAATGCTTCACACGAAATTACTTTGCCTGATGCGGTTTGAACTTGAGGCTGATACTCCATACAGAAATCGATTTGAGCATAGCGGCGTAAACCTTGTTCTAATTCCAGCGTCGCTTTTTGCTTGCTCACTTTTTCGGAGATTCTATCTGCGCTCAAAACGTCGGCTTCTTCACGACGTCTAGAGTAACTAGAGTCAAAAAATGGAAATGCGATGCGGTCGGCTAGATTGAGTTTGTTCATTCGCATTACAAATGGCGTGTAAATAGTAAGGTCAACCAAGATCAGTAAGCATTGCAGTAACACCGCATTGAAATCCCCCTGAGTCGCCAACCAGCCGTTAAAGAGCACCGGGCTACTGAATGGGACAACAACCGATGGTATCGTCACAAGGCCCGCAGTGAGTACCGTATGAGATATAACTAAGTTAACGACAGGAACAATAAGGAAGGGCCAAAACAGTCGCGGATTAAAGATGATTGGAAGCCCGAATAATAGGATTTCATTGATGTTTAAAAGTACTAACGGTAAGGCGGCTATCGCGATCAGTTTGGAGGCTCTGTCTTTGGCAAAGAAAAGCAGTGAGATTACTAAGCCCAATGTACCACCACAACCGCCAATAAAAACAAAGATAGCCATCATGGAGTGATTTACTGCTGGGGTGTTTTGAGTCAGTGATGCTTGCTCAGGCACCGCTGCAATCAAAACATCGATCCAAGGTAACAGTGCGTAGTAACCATGGATGCCGATAAACCACAAGAAGGAGTTAAATAGTGAGTACAAAACGCCGAATGCTAGCGAGGAGTACTCGAACAGGTGGTCAAGCCCACCAAAATCGAGGAAATAACTGAAGAGTGATACAAGCAACCAGCTGACGTTTAACATTAAAACTGCAGCAATGATTGAAGGCACAATAAGGTTGAGTGAATCTTTTACCGTTTTTCCTACTTGTTCACTTCTTACAATTTTTAGCCATTTCTTTCGATAGAAGAAAGCAATCAGCGGGATGCTATAGAGTGGAGTTACTACCGAAATGATGAGTTCAAATGTAACTTTTACGTCAGAGAATATCTGATGGAACAGCGCAAGATAGACAATAGAGATAAGTGCGATAGGTGGGCGAGGCAGACGCCATTGCATCGCTAAGATGTAAGAGAGCGCAGCAGTCAAAAGGATAGGGAATATTGTATTTAACTGATGAGAAGCGTTATAGAGCGTTTGAACCCAATATCTATCTTTGCCAACGGTAAACTCACCGATAGAGGCACAGAATAAAATGAGAGAAGAGATCATCAGGCAAGGAAGGATCCAAAGAAGCCCTTCACGTATCGCAAGCATCTGATTCGCTAATACCAATCTTGCTGTTGGTAAGAATCGTTTTCTGTTGTTTGTAAGCTCTTGATCCATATGAGCACTTATACCGAGATGATTTAACGGTTATTGTACCAATTACTCGAGAGCTATCTATGATTTTATGTAAATATGAAGCAATGATTTTCATATATGAGACATATGTTTATAGCTGAATGAGAGTGGTTGGTTATGGATGGCGAAAGTAAAACAAAAACGCCGCTTCATGAGAAGCGGCGTTGCGTTATTTTGTGAAAAGAGATTATGCTTGGCGAGCTAGATTCACTTGCTCTTCTTTTTCACCTGCTGCAGGGTCGTTGAAGCGTGCTTCGTCGAATGCACCTTCTGACTTAGCAACAATAATAGAGACTGCGCTGTCACCTGTAATGTTAACCGCAGTACGGATCATATCCAGTAGACGGTCAACACCCATGATAAGAGCAATACCTTCTAACGGTAGACCAACTTGGTTAAGAACCATTGCTAGCATAACCAGACCAACACCAGGAACACCTGCTGTACCTACAGAGGCTAGGGTAGCTGTCATGATAACCATTAGGTAATCAGTCATAGATAGGTCGATGTTGTACGCTTGAGCGATGAACGCTGTTGCAACACCCTGCATGATAGCTGTACCGTCCATGTTTACTGTCGCGCCTAGAGGTACAGTAAACGAAGCTACTTTGTTATCAACACCCATACGGTTCTTCGCTGTTTCCATTGTTACAGGAATTGTCGCGTTTGAAGAAGCCGTAGAGAATGCGAACATGATAGCGTCTTCCATTTTACGTAGGAACGTAATTGGATTTAGGCCAGTAAAACCTTTTAGCATTAAGCTGTAAGTCACTAGGCCGTGAAGTACAAGGGTACCCGCAAGAACTAGGAAGTATTCAGCAAGGTTCCAAATCGCACCCAAGCCAAGACCAGAGAACAGTTTCGCCATCAAGAAGAACACACCGTAAGGCGCTAGGTTCATCAGTAGCGCAACAAGCTTCATGATTACTTCGTTAAGATCTTGGAATACAGCTGCAATACGTTCACCCGGCTTGCCCGCTGCACTAATTGCAATACCAAACAATACCGCGAATACGATTACTTGAAGTGTTTTACCTTCTGCCATCGCTTGGATAGGGTTGGTTGGGAACATGTCGATGATGACTTGGCCTAGAGAAGGCGCATCAGCTGATTTGAATGAGCTAGCTGCGGTTAGGTCAGCACCAGCACCAGGTTGGAAGAAATTACCGATTGTTAGAGCAAGGGTAATTGCAACCGCTGTAGTACCAATGTAAAGAGCCAGTGTTTTACCGCCCATACGACCCAACGTAGATAGGTCTTTCAAAGAACTAGTACCGCATACTAGTGATACAAAGACCAAAGGAACAACAAGCATTTTTAAGCTGGCAACAAAGATTTTGCCGCCGACTTCGAATAGTCCGTTAACAATGTATGTATTAACAAAGCCACTTTCTGCAAATAGGGATTGAATGGCGAATCCCACTAAGATACCTGCGACCATACCGAGAATAACGCGGCCGGTCAGAGACATAGGTTTCTTGGTATTCATTTAGAACACTCCTTTTAATTATAACTTTGAGACCTTTCAAAGTGAGCGGCAGATTAGCAGTCGCAAGATTAAATAAAAAAACAAAATTGTTAGACAGAATTATAGATGTGATCAAAGTCACCTGATTTTTATCGATAAAAACAAAATAAACACAAAGTTAGATCATTATATTTAACATTTGTTACTGATTTTTAATGGCTTTCTCAATAATCAGTGAAGTGGATCGAGTTACATATGAAAGGATGATTTCGTATCGACTTAACGGCTTTTAACGCATGATTGCGGCTGAAATCGCACTGATTCGACATTTAAGCGAATAATGCGTGAATCCAATATCGGTAACTGAGTAAATAACCTAATAAAACGGGCAGTTACCGCAATGCCTTTACATAACTTTACAAATGCAAAGATTGTAAATTTAATGCAAATAGTAATGGTTATCACTTATATTCCCCTCCGAAATATTCAGTAGTACCGGAAACGGTAGATCAAGCAACGTACCGAAAGGACAGTTACTTGAATAATAAAAAAGAGTCGGAGAAAAGGACATGTTTTCAAAAAGCCCATTGGCTTTGGTGATTGGCGCAGTATTGGCGTCACCAGCTGTATTAGCAGAAACAGCAAAAACAGATGAGCATATGGTTGTTGAAGGCCGTGACTACGGTTACAAGGCAGACACTAACACAACAGCAATGCGCATGGAGGCAACTCAGCTAGAGACTCCAGGACAAGTTTCAATCATTGATGGGCAAATTATCGATGAGCAACGTGCTAGCACGCTAGGTGAAGTACTAAAGAATGATGCTTCTATTTCTGCAGGTTCGAAATCAACGAACCGTGAACGTTTTAGCCTACGTGGTTTCTCTCTTGAAAGTAGCTCAGGTTACCTGCGTGATGGCGTACAACACTGGTCACACTACCGCCAACCGGTTGAACTGTTAGAAAGAGTAGAAGTACTGAAAGGCCCTGCAGGTCTACTATATGGTAAGTCTGCACCGGGTGGTCTTGTAAACATGGTAGCTAAGAAGCCTACTTACGAGACTCAAGTGAACGTGAGCCAAGATATCGGTTCTGATAACTACACTCGCACTGTTGCTGACGTGAGCGGTTCTCTTAACGATGATCAAACACTTCGCGCTCGCGTAATTGTTTCTCAAGAAAACCAAGATTCATACCGCACTCGCTTTGATGGCACTGATGTAGAAACAGAACGTTTTGTTGGTGGCTTATTCGTTGATTACGACATTAACGAAGATGTGATGCTTTCTCTACACTACGACCGTACGCAAGAGCTAGGTGATCTAGACAATGGTTCAAAGATCGATACAACTACGGGTAAAGTGATCAACCCAGATATCGTTAACGACCAACGTTTTGCGCAGACAGACAACGATGTAGCAAACTACGGTGCAACGATTGCGGCAAACATCAATGAAACGTGGTCTGTAAAGACGGGTATCTCACGTCAGTTCTACGAGCGTCAACGTACAGAGTCTAACAATACTGTCTACCAAACTGGCAGCGAGTATGGCTACAAAGTTTCGGACCGTCATGACGAGTGGACATTTGACACAGCTTACGTTGATTTCACTGGCGACTTCGATGCATTTGGCGTAAACCACCGTCTACTAGTTGGTGCTAACGGTCTTCATTACGATTACAAGCGTCTGTACGCATCAGGCTACGCATGTAAAAATGCAACAGAAGCGGAAGCAATCAAAGAGTGTGGCAACGGCTTCGACATGCCATCAGACATCAGCTACAAGAACGATACCTCAGTGTCTCATTCTGAGAGCCAACACTACGGTCTATATGTACAAGACTTAGTGACTCTAAATGAACAGTGGCAGGTTCTTGCGGGTGTTCGTTTCGCTTACGATAAGACCATCAGCAGCTCTGATAAAGAAGAAAGCTACAACAACATTCTTCCTAAAGCGGGTCTAATCTACTCGCCAGCAGAAAATGGCTCTATCTACGCGGTTTACTCTGAGAGCTTTGAGCCAGTAAGTGAAATTTCTGATTCAAGTGATGTTAACTTCGGTAAAGAGCAAGATGCGAAGAAAGGTACACTTTACGAAGTAGGTACTAAGTGGGAGCTATTCGATGAGCGTTTGTTTGTTTCTGGCGCACTATTCCAGATTACGCAATCGAACATGCAAGTTACAGAAGACCTAGCAACTCCAGTAAATGGTGCTGACCAAATCACAACGCAAGTGGGTGAACAGGTTCACACTGGTGCTGAGCTTGCTGCGACGGGTTACCTAACAGAAGCATTTTCTCTAAGCGCTTCAACAATGTTCCTAGATGCAGAATATAAAAATGATCCTGCACTAGAAGGTAAAACGCCAGCTGACGTGCCTGAGTTCACTGCTAGCATTTGGTCTACATATGCATTCAATAACGGTACAGATGTAAACCTAGGTGTTTACCACGTAGGCGAGCGTTATGCTGAGAGTGCAAACACGTTCAAGAAAGATGCATATACTCGCGTAGACATGGGTGTGGCACACACGTTTAAATACGACGAGAACCTAGACTTTGTAGCTCGTTTCAATGTAGAAAACCTATTTGATACTGACTACCTAGAGGGTGGTAGCACAAGTGGTGTAGTGGTTGGCGAAGGCCGTAACTACATGGCGACGCTACAAGTTAAGTACTAATTTGTTAGCAAACAATAGACGTTAAGTTAATGAATAGGGGGGAAGTTTTGGCTTTCCCCTTTGTTCGTTATTTTTTTACAAAAATATCCCTAGCCAAGTGAGTGACTTTTAATGATAATGAGAGTGCTTATCAATAAAATTCATTTGAACTTCTTCTAAAGTAATTGACGACAACTATGAATCTTCTAAAAACCAGTCTTGCCCTAGCGATTAGCATGATGGCAACGTCTTCAATAGCAAGCAGCTTAGATCAAGCGCAAGCTATCCAAAACAAGACCAACAACGCCTCGGCTGCAAGCCAAAAGGTTATCGATAAAAGCTCTGAAACGAGCTTAGCCCTCAAAGCGGAAATTGAGCGCTTACAGGAAGAAGTGAAAAACCTAGAAATTTATCACGACCACCTAGCTGCCTTAGTTGAAAGCCAAAATAAAGAAGCTGACAGCATTAATGCTCAGATCGATGAGATCAAATACACACGTCAAGGTGTTGTGCCACTGATGTATCAGATGATTGATGGCTTGCAGGTATTGGTCGAGAAAGATGTACCAATTAAAAAAGAACAACGTCTAGAACGTGTCGAAAAGCTGAAAGCGATGATGACACGCGCAGATGTTAGCGATGCAGAAAAATACCGCCGTATTCTTGAAGCGTACCAAATTGAAATGGATTACGGTATCAAACTGGGTGTTTACCAAGGCCGTATCGAGCTTAGCGATAACAAAGTGATTGAGGCAGACGTACTTCATTTAGGTCGCGCTTCTCTTGTAGCTCGTAATCTGAATGGCACTCAGTACTGGTCTTGGAACCAAGTGGCGAATCAATGGCAAGCTCAAGATGCTTCAATGAAATCTGAGCTAGATAAGGCTTTTGATATCGCAAGCCAACAGGCGGCACCAAGCCTGATCACTCTTCCTGTATCTTTGACTGTTGCGGAGGCTAAATAATGAAACTGAAACCTTTAGCAACCTTAATTTGTATCTCTACACTGACTCTTTCTGGCTTTGCTCACGCAAACACTAATGAACTTGTTGGTAAAGCAGCGACTGAAAACAAAGCTCAAGCATCGCATAACGTTGCTCGTGAATCTGGCTTTAAACAGACAGAGAAAGAACTAAAAGCACTTCGTGCTGAACTTGAAGCAAAGCGTAAGCAGATCCAAGAACAGACAGATGTTTTGACAAAGACGTTTAGCGACAATGAAAACACGCTAGCACGCCTTGAAGAGAAGCTGCGCCTAGAGACAGGTAGCCTTGGTGAACTGTTTGGTGTTGTTCGTCAAAATGCCAAAGAGCTTGAAGTTGAGCTTCACAACACAGTAAACAGTGTTGACCGTGCTGAGCACACTAAAACTGTTGATGAAATCATCGACGCGAAATCTCTTCCTTCGATGCCACAACTGACAGCACTGTGGTTAAGCATGTCTGAGCAGATTCAAGCGAGTAGCGAGCTTTCGAAGAATCAGATCGCATTCATTGATGGTGAGGGTACAACGAGTCAAGTTGATGCTTACCGTATCGGTTCATTAGGCCTAGTGACAGAGCAAGGCTACGTTAACTGGAACACACAGCGTGGCGATGCTATCGCTTACTTTAAGCAACCGGATAACGGTCCAACGCTTACATCACTGAGCACACTGGCGTCTGGTACTCCATCTAACATCGTTGTCGACCCGTCACGTGGTTTCATGCTAGAGCAACTGGCTCTGACTCCAAGCCTTCAAGACCGCCTAGAAGCGGGTGGTGTAGTAGGTAAAGTGATTCTTGGTCTACTTGCGATTGGTCTTATCATTGCACTTGTTCGTGGTATCGCACTTGCGGTTGCTCGACACAAGATTCGTTCTCAACTTAAGAAGCCTGAACAACCAGGTAATAACCCTCTAGGTCGTATTCTTGCTGTTTACAATAAAGAGCAAACTCAATCTGTTGAAGCATTGGAACTGCGTCTACTTGAAGCGGTAGTAGATGAGCAAACGCATTTAGAGAAAGGCTTGTCGATGCTTAAGCTGCTTGCAGCACTGGCTCCAATGCTTGGTCTATTGGGTACTGTGACAGGTATGATCGAAACTTTCCAAGTGATTACTCAGTTTGGTAATGGCGATCCAAAAGTGATGGCTGGTGGTATTTCTATGGCACTGGTTACGACAGTTCTTGGTCTTGTTGCTGCAATGCCACTGCTATTAGCTCACAACTTATTGAGCACTCAATCAGAGAATATTCGTAACATCCTTGAGAAACAGGGTATTGGTTTAGTTGCTGAGCAAGCAGAAAAAGCGACTCAACCAAAGGCGGATGTTGAGCCAATGGGGACAGCGGCGTAATGGATATCTTGTTGTCTAGTTCACTTTTTTCCAGTGACTGGCTGCTATCCTTGTCTGATTTCATGGAGCAGGGCGGTTTCGTCCTGTGGTGGTTGGCTGCTGTCGTACTCGTATATTGGGTACTGGTAGTTGAACGCGTTCTTTACTTGGCGTTTTATTTCCCAAAACAGCGTAAAGCCTGGATTGAACAATGGAATGAACGACATGACCAATCGTCTTGGCACGCGAAAGCGATTCGAGAAGGTTGGTTGGGTCAAGCAAGCCTATTACTTAATCAGAATTTAAACTTCATCAAACTCTTAGTTGCAATCTGTCCAATGCTAGGTCTGCTTGGCACAGTAACGGGCATGATCTCTGTGTTTGATGTAATGGCGACACAAGGCAGTAGCGATCCTAAGCTGATGGCTTCGGGCATCTCTCTAGCTACACTGCCAACAATGGCAGGTATGGTTGCAGCCTTAGCGGGTATGTTTGTTCATGCTCGTTTGGCGAAAGTATGCAGTCGCTTAGAAATAAAATTAGAAAAATCATTAAGGAGTCAACGATGAGACTCGGAAGACGTCATTCCAAAAACGAAGAGGCTCAAATCGACCTGACTTCGATGCTTGATATTGTATTTATCATGCTTATCTTCTTTATCGTGACGAGCTCATTTGTACGTGAGTCTGGGGTGGAAGTTAATCGCCCTCAAGCATCTAACGTTGTTAGCCAAAAAGATGCGGGTATCTTTGTTGCGATAACATCAGCTAATGATATCTACATTGATAAACGTCTGATTGATGTTGAGCGTGTACAAGCGACCCTTGAACACTTGCTGCTTGAGCAACCTGAAGCATCACTTGTCATTCAAGCGGATGAGCATGCTTATAACGGCACAGTTGTTAAGGTGATGGATGCTGCGAAAGGTGCTGGCGTTAAAAACATAGCGCTTGCCGCTGAACAGCGATAGCGTAGGGGAGTTCGCCGATGATTCGCTTATTTCTCGCTCTACCTATCGCCAGTGCCTTAGGTTTGGCTCTATTCTCGTTTATGGCTTGGATGGTGGACAATGGTCACCAACGTGCTCCTGAGAAAAGTGAGAGCCTAACCTTCAACATGGTGATGATGGAGCAAGAACAAGAAGTTCAGAGAAGACAACGTGCCGTTCCAGAGCAACCAGAGATGCCAGAGCCACCACCAGAAGCTCAAGCCTCAACATCGCAAGCGAACGTTACGCCTTTGAATACGATGTCTTCATTACCAGCGTTGGATGTGGACACTGCAATCGAAGGAGTTGCTATTAAAGCGCCAACGTTTTCGGATATCGGTACGAGTCAACAAGTGATGCCTCTGTATCGTGTTGAACCTCGATATCCAGCCAAGGCACTAAAGCGTGGTGCAGAAGGTTTTGTTTCGTTGAGTTTTACTATCGATGAAACTGGACGCCCAACAAATATTCAAGTAATTGGTGCTGAACCTAGGCGTATGTTTGAACGCGCAGCCATGCGTGCGCTCAAAAAGTGGAAGTACCAACCTAAGATAGTCAATGGTAAAGCAGTGGCTCAAACAGGGATAACGGTTAAAATTGACTTTAAGATGGATAAATGATGAAAAAAGTATGGATGTTAGCAGGCCTGATATTGATGCCCTTTGTCATAGAAGCCAAGGAGCTTAGTCAATATACAGCGATACGTGTGCAGAAAGCTGGTCAGTTAGCGCAAGACGAGAAAATTAAAGAAGCTATAGAGACTCTGGTTAGTATAGAAACTGAGCGAGCCTACGACAAAGCGTATATATCTTTTCGGCTAGGTAGTTACTATTGGCAAACTGATAACACATCAGCAGCGATCAAGCAGTTAACATATGCTGTTGATTCAGGGCTTCTTTTAAATGATCAACCTTGGTTTGCGCAACGAATGTTGGCTGATCTGTTATTGAATGAACAAGAGTTTAAAAAAGCCTTACCTCATTACTACGAGCTGGTCAAAACTGTACCGGAGACTGAAAAGACAGATCAGCTTTGGTTACGTATTGCTCAAGTAGAGTATCGACTTGAGAGTTGGCAAAAAATTCTATCAGCGATTGCTAAATATGAGGAGTTCAACAAGGCACCTGAACTCCTGCCTTTATCACTTAAATTTAGTGCTCAATACGAACTCAAACAGTGGAAGCAGTCTATTCAAACGCTCGAAAGTTTGATAACTCTACAACCGGACCAGGCCAAATGGTGGCGTTACTTGGCGAGTATTCAGATCACATTAGATCGTAGTCGAGATGCGTTGAACACACTCGCATTGGCTGAATTACAAGGTGTCGAGATCAGCGACTCTGATCGTCGTTTAATGGCACAACTGTATGCTAAACGTGGTATTCCAGAACGTGCCGCAAAAGAAATCAGTAAGCTGAGTAACGCATCGAGTGACGCGCAGCTACTTGCAGAGCAAGCAACGTACTGGCAATTGGCTCGCGAATGGGACCAAGCTATTGAAATCTGGACTCTAGCGGCTAAGCAGAAACCAAAATATCACTGGAATGTTGCTCAACTCATGGTGCAACAGGGTTATTACAGCAAAGCCTTGGTCGAACTGGATAAAGTCAAAGAGAAGGATAAGCAAGCGGATGTTGCGCTGGCTAAAGTTCGTTCTTGGTACAAACTAAAAGACCTTGAGAAAGCTCTGATTCATGCCAAGAAAGCAGAGAATCTAGAGTCTTCTAAAACGGCTCAAGGTTGGATCAAATACCTGTCTCAGCTCCGCAGAGTGAGCAATAACGACGCTGTCTAACTCTCGAAGTTATAAGGCCTTGTTCTAAACTCTATTTAAAACGCCATCGACTTACGTTGATGGCGTTTTTTTATAAATCTCACATCTAAATTCAATCACTTATCACTCCAAAAGCCTTACAAACGTAAACAATGTAAATTGAATGCCAATAAGAATGATTATCAACTAAATTGTCGCCCATAAATATTATAGGTACGTTTGGTATGTGGTTAAAAAGTAGGGCGGTTCAAATGTGGGCGCGCCGCCTTCATGTGTATATCTCAATGGCACTTCTTCTGGTGGTGTTGTTCTTCTCAGTAACTGGCATCACTCTAAATAGGCCAGAGCTTTTTGAGGCTTCGAAGCCAAATATTCAAAGTCATTCATTGACCTTACCTAGTCACCTATTCACGGTTCAAAATGAGCGATTGACCCCTAATGCAAAAGCTTTTCAACAGTTTTTGGTTGAAAAAGCAGACATATCGGGTACGCCTTCAGGCCTGGACATCTATACAGAAATTGAAGATGGCGAGCTATTGATTGGCGAAGTCTCAATGGATTTCAAAGGACCAGGTTATAACGCGTCTGTGTTCGCAGATGTGGTGATGCAAACCGTTGAAGTTGAGACGACAGATTATGGCGTTATCGCTTTGCTCAATGATCTGCATAAAGGTCGAAATAGCGGAGAGGTATGGAAGTGGTTCATCGATATCACTGCGCTTTTGATGATCTTCTTCGTGATCACTGGTGTGTGTTTATTACTTCCCAAAAAGAAAACGCTCAATACATCGATTAAGTGGATGCTGTTTGGATCTGTGTTGTCTTGGTTTATCTATTTTGTTGCTGTTCCGTAGTGCTGTTTAGTAGCGCTATAAACAAGTTAAATGGACTTTTTAAGGTTAAATAATGAAAAAAATCACCTGGAGTAAAGCTCTGATTGCGCTTTCTCTTCTTCCGACGTTCAGTATGGCTCAATCGTTGCCTGAATCGGCAAAGTTAGACGTTCAATTCGAATTACCAAAAATTGATACCACTATGTACGCAAGGCCTTATGTTGCTGTATGGGTGGAGGATAGCTCTCGTAAATCTGTAAAAACCATCGAATTGTGGGTGGGTAAAGATGAATGGCTGAAAGATCTCCGTAGTTGGTGGAGAAAAGTAGGGCGTTACGACCGCGAATTGGTTGATGCGGTTACTTCTGCGACGCGCCCAGCTGGTCAGTACCGATTCGTATGGGACGGAAAAAGTGATAGCGGTGAAAAGTTAGAACAAGGCGAATACACGATTCACATCGAAGTGGTTCGTGAGCACGGTGGTCGTAACTACTTACGTCAAAAAGTAATGCTCGGTAGCGAAAACGTCAGCTACCAACTAAAGCCTACCGAAGAAACTGGCGAAATTACTCTAGATTACCTAGTGAATTAATCACCCTACGAAATACAAAGCACATAAGCAGCTTTAAAACTCTATTAATCGATTTATACAGAAAGAATGGACTTATTCATGATGAAACAAACAAAGATGAAAGCGTTAGCTCTCGCTGGCGTTATGGCATTCGGTCTTGCAGCGACCACAACGGCTCAAGCACACCCACGCTGGATTCTTCCTTCTCATTTTACAGTTTCTAAAGAGGGCGGCGATTGGTTAACTTTTGATGTGACAGCGTCTCACGGAACATTTGTTTTTGATAAGCCTGCTGGTAGCGAAAGCGCACAAATCATCATGCCAGATGGCCGCAAAGAGCGCCCAAACTTTGTTATCCGCGGTAAACGCCGTTCAAGCTTTGACTTCTATTTTGAAGAAGAAGGCACGCACAAGGTCGCGGTAAACAACGTTCCTTCTTACTACACGCAGTATAAAGCAGGCCGTCGCGACACTGTAAAATGGATGCGCGCTAACAAAGCAGAGCGTGATGCGTTGCTTCCTGAAAAGGCTCGTGATGTTGTGACTCAAATTAGCTACACCCGAGCGGAAAGCTACATTACCGTGGGTAAGCCGACTGAGAAGGCGTTTGAGATTGAAGGCAAGCTGCTTGAGATGAAACCTATTACTCACCCTGCAGATATCATTGAAGGTGAACCGGTTACTTTCCAATTCTTCTACAACGGAGAGATTCAGAAAGGCGTAACTGCGGAAATTACACGTGAAGGTACACTTTATCGTAACCACCAAGAGCAGATTGATGTGGTGAGCGATGAAAATGGCGAAATTACATTTACACCAGATGTAGCGGGTCGTTACGTAATGAAAGCAAACTACAAAGGTGAACTGAAAGACAACCCATTAGCGGACAAAGCAAGTTCAAATGTTCACCTAACATTTGAAGCGCTTCTTCAATAATCGATAGAAAAAGACGGTTTTATATTTAGGGCTCACTTGAGCCCTTTGTTGCTCAGTAAAGACACTGAGTTTTCCCTTTGCTAGGTAAAGAGTTATGAGAATAAAAACAAAATTAATCGGTTTAGCTAAACCATGTTTGGCTTTGGGTCTTGGCGTGATCGCGTTACCAGCACAGGCACACTTCCCATTAATGAGCTGCTGGTTTGAGAACGAGATTGTTGCATGTGAAGCGGGTTACTCTGATGGTAGTAAGGCAATCGACTATTCAGTTGAAATGTTTGACTACGAAGACAACTTAATTGCCAAAGAGATGACGGATAAACGCTCTATCGCTGAATTCAAGAAGCCAGACGCGGACTTTTACATCGTGTTTGATTCGGGGCACGAGTTTCCTGTTGAAGTTGATGTCGTTGAGATCAGTGAAAAATGATCATTCAGTCTGTTAGAGCCGATACTGGCGGCAGAGAAGGTAAATGGGTGGCACTGATCATCGCTTCTATCTTAGGCTTTGCAACACTTGCTATACCATACCACCAAGCAGAAATTCACGTCACTACCGCATTTGAGCATCAGATTCTTGTTACCGACGTTGAACAAGAAAACCTCGCTATGCTTGCAGAGCTTCGATTGGCTCATGAAGAAATCCGGGATCTTTATCTAGACAATGATGAGCAATGGTCCGATGTAGAGTTCCTGCAAGAGGAATGGGTAGCGCCATTTACTCAAGATCAAAGCTGGAAAAGAAAAGGTGAACACAGCTGGAAGCTTCTAGGTTCAGGTTACTATTTTTCCTCACCGAAGCTAGAAGGTTTTGCCGACTCTTTTCTGATGAACGCAAACTCTATCGCTCCCGAGATTTGGATTAATCTGAAAGGTCAGGTTGAAGCACCAACGAAATTCGATATTGATTCATTATCAGCAGCAGGATGGAAGCAGGTGGTTACAGAGTCAGAAGCTTTGGTAAATCAGCATCACGAAGATGATGCACATTAAAAAAATATGAGAGAGCGCATGCGAATTATTACACTATTTGTCCTATTCTGGGCGTCTTTAAGCTCTATGTTTGCGAACGCCGCAGACTACAAAATTGATGAAAACAAACTGACTGTCGGCATCACACTTCAGCCTTACTATAGCTACGTTAAAGCGGTAGTTGGTGATAAAGTTAATATCCTCCCTTTGGTTGATGCAGGCTTTAACCCTCACAACTACTTGCCACAACCAAACGACTTAAAACGCCTCAGCCAGATGGATGCGATTGTTGTGAATGGTATTGGTCACGATGATTTCGCACTTAAAGTCATTGCTGCGTCACAACGTAACGACTTAGTGGTGATTGAAGCGAATAAAGAAGTGCCTCTACTGCCTGCACTCGGGCAATCTGTAGGCCAAGGTGCAGTAAATCCTCATACTTTCGTTGGGCTTTCTACGACTATCCAAAAGGTTTACACCATTGCTAGCGAACTATCTAAGCTTGACCCTGATAATGCGAAGTTTTACCGCAAGAATGCCCGCAAATACGCAAAGCAATTCCGTTACATGAAACGTGATGCGATGCTTTCTTTGGGTGAGCTAGACACGTCTGGGATGAAAGTAGCCACAACTCACAATGCTTACGGTTACATCTTACAAGAATTTGGTGTTGACGTAGCGGCGGTAATTGAACCAGCACACGGTGTAGAGCCAAGCGCAAGTCAACTTCAAGAAACTATCGAGAAGATCCGCCAATCGGGTATTGATGTACTCTTCTACGAACTGAATATGCCTAACCGCTTTGTCGACACCATTGAAACTGAAACCGGTGTTCAGTTATATCGCTTCTCACACATGACGCATGGTGAATATGAAGACGACAAAGTCGAAGTTGAAATGAAACAAAATTTAGAAACCCTGATCGAAGCGATGAAGTTCGCTGCTAAGAATCAATCAGAAAAAGGGAAGGCATAATGCAAGGCCCTTCAATTTCTATCAATCGGCTCGGTCTCCAATACGATAATAATGTCATTCTTGAGGACATTTCTCTTGAGTTGGGCTCTGGCGAGTGTCATGTGATCATGGGACCAAACGGTGGTGGTAAAACATCTCTGCTTCGCTCAGTTCTCGGTTTAACGCCTTTTAGTGGTGACATCGATATCCATTGGCCAGAAAAGCCAAGTATTGGTTATGTACCTCAGAAAGCGACTTTTGAGGCGAGTCTACCGCTAACTGTCATGGATTTCGTATTGCTTAACCAGAGCCGTGTACCATTGTTTTGGCGTCGTAAATCTAAGCAATTGCAAATGGCTTTGTCCCAACTAGACCGCGTCGGTATGGCAACACGTAGCGACCGCCGTATGGGACAGCTATCGGGTGGTGAACAGCAACGTGTTTTGTTTGCTCAAGCGCTACTGGATAACCCAAGCCTTCTGGTGCTTGATGAGCCAACTACAGGCATGGATGAACAAGGTGTTAGATATTTAGAGTCGCTCATTCGTGAGTGTGTTGATGAGGGTAGAACAATCCTTGCTGTTCATCACGACGTTACAGCCGTAAGACGACTCGAAGCGAATGTTCATGTTGTGAATCGTGGGTTGGTTGACAGTGGCGCGCATCAAGAAGTGTTGCACCCGAGCAAGATCGAAAGCTTATTCCAACACTATAGCAGTGGCTCAAATTACACCAAACAGTCGGAGGTAGCGTAATGGATTGGCTACGTGAATTGGCGGTTTCTGGTGTTGAGGCTGGCATACTGTCTGAAAGTTTTATGTATGCCTTTATGGTAAACGCACTGGTGGCAGCTCTATTGTTAGGCCCGTTACTTGGTGGCTTAGGTACTTTGGTTATTGCTAAGCGTTTGGCATTTTTCTCTGAGGCCGTTGGTCACGCCGCATTGACGGGGATTGCTATCGGAGTGTTACTTGGCGAGCCACCAGAGAATCCGTTTATTGGCCTTTTCAGCTTCTGCATGATCTTCGCATTGTTACTGCATTTCGTAAGAAACAGAACCAACGTTCCTTATGATACTTTGGTGGGGGTATTTTTAGCATTGGCGTTAGCTGTGGGCGCGGCGCTTTTGATGTATGTCGCGCGTAAGATCAACATCCATATGCTAGAGAACGTGTTGTTTGGTTCGATATTAACAGTGACGGACCGCGACTTAGCGATTCTAGCAGGAAGCTGCGCATTGATTATCTTGCTACTGATTCCAACGTTTAACCGTATTCTACTGACCTGTATTAGCCCTGATATTGCAAAAGTGCGCGGTTACAACACCAGTTTCTACGACTATCTGTTCGTAATGATGATCACCTTGGTTACCATCGCTGCGGTTAAGATTGTTGGAGCTGTGTTGGTGGGCGCACTGTTGCTTATCCCAGGCGCTACAGCTCGTTTGTTAACAAAGCGCATGGGCAGTTTTGTGCTGTTATCTGCGTTGTTAGCAACCATTGCGTGTTTAGTAGGAACCATATTACCGATGGAGCTGAAACTTCCAGTCCCTTCAGGTGCATCTATCATTATCGTGTCTGCAAGCTTCTTCCTTCTGGCGACACTATATCGAATCGTGAGAAAAGCGTAATGATTAATCGAAAGTTAAAGAAAGTAGGGCTAGCGTCGAGTTTAGCGACTGTGTGCATATTCTCTGCAGCAAGCCATGCGGAAGATATTTTGGTCAGCACACCTGTGACTTATGCATTGGCGACTGAATTAACAAAAGGCACAGAGCTAACAACGGAATACCTACCTCCAAAGCGATACGGTATTGAACGTTTGCCGAATTGGTTCTCAACGAAAGGCCAAGCGAAAGTCATGGCGTCGGGTGCGGAAGCAACGGTAGCGCTAACTCTGGGCTCAGTATGGCCTGAGGACCCAACGTTTGTACATGCGAGGCAAGCCAATATTCGTCTGGTCGAGGTAGATGCTGCACAAGCTATTACACCGAGAGCACAGGGCGTGGCTGCGTTGACGTTGCCGAATGGCCAAGTATCAAAATATGCGTGGTTGAATCCGACGAACTTAACTCGCATGGCGGCAATTGTTGCAGACGATTTTAAAAAGCTTTGGCCTACGAAAGCTGAGCAGATTGAAGGCAACCTACAACGTATCATGTTGGACGTGCGCGAGCTGATCAATCAACAACAAGCTGTGCTTCTCGATAATGAAGTAGATTCCGTAGTGTTGCTTAATGAAAGCCTTGAAGATTTTGCGTCAGGCAGTCAGTTGTTCGTTGAAGAGAGATTGTTCACGGCGGAACTAGAGTGGTCAGAACAAGACAAAGCAAACCTTAAAGCGTTGTTTGAAGATGATGATTCGTTATGGCTAGTCACATCACGAAAGCCAACCAAACTACTTAAATCTTTGGTACCAGAAAGTCGCATTTTGGTGGTCGACTCGTTAGATCGTTGGGGGCGTGCAGGTATTGACTCACAGATGCCATTAAAACGCTGGGAGCTAAAACCAGTTAAGAGCTAACTTCGATAACATCCATAACTAAAAAAGCAGCCACGAGGGCTGCTTTTTCGTATTTATGATTCGATACAGTGAATCTGTTTTATTCAGACGCGGTATCGCTATCGCTGCTTGTTTCAGAAGAAAGGTCACTTTGCTCTGCAGCAGCTTGTTGTGCTTTCTCTTCTTCTTCCATTTTTGCGCGCTCAGCTTTTGAGATGTAGCGAGGTTTATTGCTCTTATGCAGCTTGGCGTTCGCCTTTTTCTGTTTCTTTTTTAATATATCATTGATCTTTTTCTTGCGATTCATGGCTGCATAACCTTGTAATTTATTAAGGCGTTGGAGGATAATCATTTTAGATAAATAACTCAATGCTTGAGTGGCGATTTAACGCAATGAGATAAGGACATGATAGGTAGGCGAATACGATTCGTCTGTATACACAAAGGAGTGTGGATTTGTCGCTCAATGGTTGGCAAGTGAGAGTTCATGTACCAAAGCAAAGATATATTAATTGGTGGGTTAGCAACCGAGTTTAAAACGGTTGTTGCTATGGTTGAGATCTATTGTAAAGATCATCATAAGACGAACGTTCTGTGTCAGGAGTGCACCGCTCTGCTTGAGTATGCAGAGACGCGTTTGGACCGATGTCCATATGGTGAGGCAAAACCAACTTGCAATAAGTGTCCAATACACTGTTATAAACCTGACCCTAAAGAACAGATGCGCTTGGTCATGCGCTACTCAGGGCCGAGGATGTTACTTAAACATCCAATATTGGCGATTCGTCACCTGTTACACGAAAGGCGTGTTGCTCCAATTAAGCCCGAAGCGAATGCTTCAAATCGCCATGTAAGGATGAGTAAGAACAAATAGAATAAGGGCCTGTCAGTCAGGCCCTTATCTTTGATATTATCATTGTGTGTCAGTAGACATGTTTAGAAAAGTGTTAAGCTGTTTGAGGCTCTTCTGTACTAATCGTCAGGTTATTGATCCAACGGCGGCTCATATAGCGATGTGAACAGATCGCTAACTTCACCACTTCTTCTACTAACATCAGTCCGTAGATGTATTTGAAATCCCACCCTGCAATGAAGGCGCCGTAGAAGCAGACGGGAATACCCACCATCCACATTGCGATAAAGTCCATTCTTAGGCAGAAAGGGTTATCTCCGCCTGCGCGAATAATACCGTTGATGATCACCATGTTTAGCATACGAATCACCACCGCAAAGCACATGATAGTGATTGCTGGTGATGCAAGTGGGTAGAGTGCAGTCTCATCGAGGTTTAGCCATGTAAGAACATGTTCTTTGCCCATAAATAGAGCAGCACCCACTAGTACGCCGAAACCTACTACCGCTTTAATAAACGTCAGCCCCATACGCATCGCTTGGTCAAACTCGTCACGACCAAGTGAATGACCAAGCAACACTGAGCACGCGACGGATATACCGAAGAACACGGAATAACAAAGCGACTCAAAAGGCGCCAACATAGAGAACACAGCAAGCTCAGTGGTTCCCATGTGACCAAAGATCATTTGATACGCCATAGTCCCAACAGCCCAAAGAACGGCGTTAAGCGTCAATGGCAATGCTAACCGACGGTAAGAAAGCCATAACGAAGGGCGGTGCATTGAGCTCTCTGTTGTTAGCAACCAGTGTTTTTTCACTCTCATGTACGCGTACATCATGCCGACTTGAATTAAGCGCGCTAATGTTGTCGCTAAAGCTGCACCCGCTACGCCCATCGCTGGTAAACCAAATGCACCTTGAATCAGCACAAAGTTTAACGCGATGTTTAGTGCGATGGTAATCGCACCCAGAATCAGCGGTGTCACGGTATCTCCAGAAGAACGCATGCTTGCTTCTGTCACAATCACAATGTGTGTCAGTAGCAATACTGGGAAACCGTACCAAAGATAAGTTGCACCTAAGTCAATGACAGATTGATCGCTGGTTTGCAGCATCATTAACAGTTTTGCTCCTAAGGTGATTACCAAGGTAACAGGTACCAGTACCTTAAGACCGAACGTCATAGCGATTGAGGTCACGGTGCGAGCGCTCTTGCGGTCACTTTTGCCCCAATATTGAGCAACCAGCGTACCGTTTGCTGATGCTAGTCCTGCCATAATCATAATAGCGACGAAATGCCATTTTGATGCGATTCCCACAGCGGCAGCGGCTTCCATACCAAAATCACTCACCATTAGCACATCGGCTAAGGCAAGTATTGCAACCAAGGCGCTTTGTAAGGCGACAGGCAAACCAAGCTTGATTATACGAGATAAAAGGTGCTCTGGCTTGTGGATGGCATTTGAGTTAGGGTTAATGTTCGTGGTCATAAGCTCTCCAATTGATGGCAGAACTATAGTGATTTGGAAGAGATAAAAACATGTTCAAAAAACAACAAAGCCTGTGCAAATCCGTCATTGATGAAATGAAACCAAAAACCGTTTGGCAAGATGAAGTCTTTCTTGCCGAAACATGTAAAGAGCGGTTTTTGACCGTTGAAGATATTCCAGAAATGAAACGAAGTGGTGTATTCATGGGGGGAATGGCGAAGCTGTATGATCAGTATTGGGTCGAGCGAGAGCGAGTGAACGTTCATACTTTGATTTTCACTCAAGAAGGAGGAGGAATCTTAACCACGCCAGATTATGTCCAAGAGATCTCTCCTTACACTTTGGTTGTCCTTCCGGCGGGTAGCGCGTTTCGCTTTGAATTAGACCCACAACAAAACTTTTGGAAAATGGCGTGGATGCTATTGCCTGATACTGAACAGTGGGAGCACATTGCAGACTTAGGTCAGTCGATTGTGCCGTTCAGTGAGTGTGAGCAAGTCTGGTCATTAATGAATCTGATCTACTTTGAGATCGGAGGACGAGCTAGCTATCGCAAGTTGTTGGTCAGTGAAATCGTAAGAATGCTGACCGGATTTGAACCTAAGTCCACCAGCACAACAGCGCGAGTTCAAGCGCTCTACAATGAAATCGAAAGTAGCTTACACCTGCCTTGGACTGTTGCAGGTATGGCGGAACAGGTATTTGTTAGTGAAGAACAACTGAATAGGGTGACTAAGTCTCTGTTCCACATGTCACCAAGGAGTAAGCTGATTCAGTTAAGAATGGAAAAAGCCGCAAGTTTACTCAAGTATCGAGAATGGTCGATCTCGATGATCTCACATCGTTTGGGCTATAAAGATCCATATAATTTCTCGCACCGATTTAAAAAGCACTTTGGACTATCTCCAAGCCAATATCGTAAGCGGCTGATTGACCATGTTAAGTAATTAAAGGGCTAAATGATCATTGTTCGATTTTGCTGATGTAGAAAGCAAAGTAATGAATGAAAGAACGAGAGTGTTATTGGCCGGAGTGAGAATGCAGTGATGAGTGCTTGTGTTAGATTCGACAAGAAAATTTGGCGCTGAACTTAGTGTGTGGAGTGTACTAAAGTTTCAGCGCCAAAGTGTTTGTGGAGAAGCTTATTATTCGCCCGCAATTTGTAGGTGAGAGCGCTTTAGGCTTGCAATCAACATGTAGATCGTTGTCGCCAAAAGAGAGGCAAACAAGTAGGTAAACAAACCTGCTTGAGAATCCATGAAGCTATCCGCGACGATCGGGCCAGCAACCGAGCCAATGCTGTAGCAAAGTAGCATCACTTGCGTTACAGACACCAGGTAGCTTGGGTCTAAGTTGCGGCAACCTAGGTTAATTGCAATTGGGTATAGAGCGAATGTCGCCATCCCAAGTGCAAAAAGGCTCATGCCTAGCACGTAAAGGCCTGCGTTAAGTGTCAGTACCGCAATGCTAGCAACGCCCATTAGGCTAAATAGTGCCATCAATAGGACTTGACCAACATATTTAGACAACAAAGTGACAACCGGTTGTACTGCCATACCACCAATGATAACCAGTGCCATTAGGCCACCAATGTCTTCGTGTGCAATGTTACGCTGTTCTAGTTCTACAGGCATCAGACCGTAGATAGCACCTAATGTTAAGCCGGACACAATGCAGCCGATAAGCGCGCTGTGGCTCAGTTTGCTGATCTGCTTAAGTGACAATGTTTGTGCGTCGTGCATCTGTGGTGCGGTTGCTTGACCGTAAAGCAATACAATGATCGCGCCGAACAACAGTGTGAACATTGCAATGAACGGCACGCCACCAGTGATACCTAAGTAACCAATGCCTAACTGACCAATAGCAGAGCCACCGTAAAGTGAACACATGTAAATAGCCAAGCGTTTTGCACGTTGAGACTCTTCACCGCTCATTAGCCAAGATTCAACGATGACAAAGATACCCGCAACAGAGATACCCGCAATGAATCGTGCTGCTAACCAGACTGCTGCATTAGGAAGTAATGGCAGTACAAGAATCGTTGCGATAAACACACTTAAGCAAAGCACGAATGCACGTTGGTGACCAACTTTTGCAATCGCACGCTCAATCAGTAACGTGCCTGCTAATAGACCTGCATAGAACGCACTTGCTAACCAACTCGATAATGAGCTTTCTAGACCGTACTCAGATAACATTAATGGCAAAGAGCTCATCAAGTAACCTGATGCAATCGCGTAGAAAGACAGTGCAATAACTGGAACGGTTATGCGAGTGTTGGTTTGGATGTTGTCCAATGCGGGAGCCTCTATATAGTTGTGGAACAGTGAATTTTCCGCGACTATGGGGCACAAAGGGCGTTAGGTAAAACGAATTAAAATGACCGTTAAGATAAAGGATTTTTATCGAGCAGAATCGATAAATTAACGGCACAAGACAAACCCGAAAGCGGGTCGAAATGACGTTAAAACCGGTTAATTGATTGTGCGTCCAATAAAATTTGGACACAGATTTGAGGTGTTTTATTCGGCGGTATTGATTAACACAGTCGCTTTACTCTAATGGCGCTTCCGAAAGAAGGCTTTTTCGAAAGGCTCGGGGTGCAACACCGCTCCATTTTCGAAACGCATGTCGAAAGTTGGCACTGTCCGAAAAACCGATACGCTCAGAGATCTCTTCAATCGAAAATTGAGTTGAGTGCAAATAGTGTTTAGCTAGGTGAAAGCGCACATGATCGAGAATTTGTTGGTAGCTGGTATCGCAGGTTTTCAGGTGACGTCTTAGTGTTCGTGATGACATACCTAACTGTTTGGAGAGTGCTTCAATAGAAGGGTAGTTGCCAGGGTTCTCGAGAAAACACTGCGTAACTTGTTCTCGCAGGTTGCTTGGTGAACTGATCTTTTTAAGTAGATCATCACAAGAGTTGAGACACATTTTTAGTGTTATAGGATTAGCGGTTGGCAACGGTGCATAGAGGCAAGCCGAATCAAACTCCCATTCCAACTGTTGGCTATCGAATTCGACAGGGCAATGAAAAACTTCTTGGTAACGATGCCCGTATTCTGGTTCAGGGTAGGGAAAACGAATCACCTTTGAAGGAAAAGGCTGTTGCATTACTTCTTCGCATAGGCTTTGAATCGCTGCAAACCAGTATTCACAGCAGAAAGGTAGTAGGCCTTCGATATCGACAAGCTGTTCTGCGCGAAAATAACCGGTCTTTTCATTCACCGACATGGTTTTCTTGAGAACGGGTCCCGCAAGTTTTAAGTATTTAAATCCCATCAATAAAGAGTCGAGTAGGGTATTGCTACTAAAAACCGCATACCCTAAAACGCCAAAATCACTAAAGCGAGCCTGTAGCCCAACATTCAGCCCTAGTTCCTTCTCTTCAGTGATAGCCAGCGCATTACTGTATACAGCGAGCTTCTGTGCAAGGGAGATATGAGCATCAGGGGCTGCAAGCTGCAATGGATCAATATGGGTGCCTTCGAGTAAATCAGGGATTGGAACTCGAGTGTCTAAATAACGTAGCAATAACTGGACGTCCAAAATCCCAAAAGCTTGTAAATCGGGCTCATAAACCGCGCATTGCTCCATAATAGTCCTCCTAGTCTCACCCAAACAGTAACAATTCCCATTGCTTTGTCCGAATATCACCGTTTTTTGTCTTTATGCAACCTGTGTTGGATGTTATCAAAATGTTGTAATCATGAAAGTTCGATGATTGCTAAAGGAGACATGGAGTCCTAAAAGCATTCGGTAAACGCGATGAAATTTGAAATGGATCTAGCTGGTGGCGATGTATTAACGGCTTTATCGTTACATTGTCACTTGAATATGAGGAGAGCATGATGCACAACCTGGCAGTAAACCTAGAACGTAGCGCGGCAATATTCCCTAAGAAACCTGCATTGCAATGGCAAGACAAACAAATAAGTTATCAAGAACTTAACGAGTTGTCTGGTAAGGTTGCCTTTCATTTGAAGCAGCTTGGTATACAACGAGGTGACAAGGTAGCTTTATCTTGCCCTAATACCGCTGAATTCGTTATTGCTTATTATGGGATTCTTAAAGCGGGTGCTGTTGTGGTTCCGTTAAATATTCTATTTAAGGCTCGTGAAGTTGAATACCACCTCAAAGATTCGGACGCCAAGGCGTTCTTATGTCATCAAGGCGATCCAACTTTGCCTATTGCTGATTTTGGTAAGCAAGGCTTTGACCAAGTGGAAGGATGCGAACACTTTGTATTAATGAATGACGTGACTTCTGATGCCGAAAGCCAATTCAAACGTTGGTTAGAAGCCAGTGAACAAGAATTCGGCCACAGACAATTAGAAGCGCAGGTAGTCGCCGGTGATGATACGGCGGTTATCCTCTATACCTCAGGTACGACGGGACAACCTAAAGGTGCGGAACTGTCGCATACCAACATGCACACTAACGCAATGTCTTCACAATATCTGATGAGGTTAGAGTACAGTGACACCACACTCGCAACATTGCCGTTGTTCCACAGTTTTGGCCAAACTGTGATGATGAACGCCAGTATCTTAACGGGTGCGACAATTGTCATGATTCAGCGTTTTGATCCTTCAGATGTAATTGATCAGATTATTGATCACAAGGTGAGTGTGTTTGCTGGGGTACCTACTATGTACATGGCTATCCTTAAAGCAGGACAAGCGTGCCAAGAGCGCTCAGACAAAGTCAAACATAGCCTAAGGCTTGGTGTTTCAGGCGGTGCTTCAATGCCCGTGGAAACTATCCGTCAGTTTGAAAAACAGTTTGAATTACCCATTTTAGAAGGTTATGGACTATCAGAAACAGCGCCCGTTGCGACATTCAATCATATTGATGGTGATAGAGTCGCGGGCAGTGTTGGTCAGCCGTTATGTGGTCACTTGATTAAAGTGACAGACATTGAGGGAAATAGCGTTGTTCGGGGCGAGTTGGGGGAGATATGCATTAAAAGCCCGAGTGTAATGAAAGGCTATTACAAGAGGCCCAAAGCGACAGAAGAGAGTATTCGTGATGGATGGTTTCTAACTGGTGACATCGGAAAGCTTGATGACCATGGTAATCTGTTCATTGTTGACCGTGTGAAAGACATGATCATCCGTGGTGGCTATAACGTTTACCCGCGTGAGATTGAAGAAGTTCTAATGTGTCATCCAGATGTAGAGATGGCGGCCGTAGTTGGTGCGCCGGATGATAAGCTTGGTGAAGAGGTTCACGCTCATGTTGTTGTACGTGAACTGGCGTCGGTCAATGCCAAAGAGCTTCAGTCTTGGTGTCGTAGTCAGTTGGCTGATTACAAATACCCTCGACATGTGTATATACGCACAGTTCTACCAATGACAGCGACAGGTAAGGTTCTAAAACGAGAATTAAGCCCAACACAAGGAAAGGAGTTCATCAATGATGCAGTATGATTTCATTATTGTCGGAGGCGGCTCTGCGGGCTGCGTATTGGCTTCTCGGCTCTCAGAAGACCCTAATGTTGAGGTCTGTTTGTTAGAGGCTGGTGGTAAAGACAATAGCCCTTTGATTCATACACCTGTCGGTGTTGCCGCCATTATGCCGACAAAGATTCACAACTGGGGTTTTGAGACGGTTCCTCAACCAGGTTTGAATGGACGTAAAGGGTATCAACCACGCGGTAAAACATTGGGTGGTTCTAGTTCTATCAATGCCATGATGTACGCCCGTGGTCACAAATATGATTACGATTTATGGCAAGAACTAGGGAACGCAGGATGGAGCTATCACGATTGTTTGCCTTACTTTAAGAAGGCAGAGAACAACGAACAACACTGCGATGATTATCATGGACAAGGTGGTCCGTTGAACGTCGCTAACCTTCGCAGCCCAAGTCGAATGATTGAGCGTTACTTAGACGCTTGTGAATCCATCGGTGTACCACGAAACCCAGACATTAACGGTGCAGAGCAATTTGGCGCAATGGCAACTCAAGTGACTCAGTTAAACGGAGAGCGATGTAGTGCCGCCAAAGCTTATCTAACCCCAAACCTAGATCGAAAGAACCTAACCGTTGTCACCAATGCAACAGTTCATAAGGTGTTGTTTGAGGGAAAAACAGCAGTCGGCATTGAATACGGCACAAAAGGGCAATCATTTCAGATCGGTGCGCGCAAAGAAGTCGTACTATCTGCAGGGGCCTTCGGTTCACCGCAAATTCTGATGTTGTCAGGCGTAGGCCCAACAAATGAGCTTGAACAGCATGGATTGCCAATAGTTCACTCGTTAGAAGGTGTCGGGCAAAATCTTCAAGATCACATCGACCTGATTCACAGCTACAAGTGCAGCGACAAACATGAGACGTTTGGTATATCGCTGCAAATGAGCGCGGACATGACCAAAGCGCTACCTTTATGGCTCAAAGAGCGAACGGGCAAAATGACCAGTAATTTTGCTGAAGGTATTGGTTTCTTTTATTCCGAGCAGGGTTTGACGGTACCAGACCTAGAATTTGTGTTTGTCGTCGCTGTTGTCGATGACCATGCACGGAAAATTCATATGAGTCATGGATTCAGTTCTCACGTCACTCTATTGAGGCCTAAAAGTCGTGGAACAGTGACACTTCAAAGCAATAACCCATACGATCCACCAAAGATCGATCCGGCATTCTTCAGTGATCCAGACGATATGCAAGTGATGATAAAAGGATGGAAGAAACAATATCAAATGATGGAAAGCGCGCCGTTTGATGATGTTCGCGGAGCAAACTTTTATCCAGTCGACGCTTCAGATGACCAAGCCATTGAGCAAGATATTCGAAATCGTGCAGATACTCAGTATCACCCTGTCGGTACTTGTAAAATGGGTACGGCATCGGACAATACCGCAGTGGTGGATGAAGACCTTAAGGTTTATGGATTACAAGGAATCAGAGTGGTTGATGCGTCTATTATGCCAACCTTAGTTGGGGCGAATACCAATGCACCGACGATCATGATTGCTGAGAAGATTTCTGATCAGATCAAAAAGGAGCACGGCTTGTGTGAAGTTCGAGAGCCAGAAGAAGGTGAGATGACAAAAGAGCGTGAGCTAGCGATTTAAATGCGATATTAAGGCTTTTTATCGCCATATCTAACAAAGTGTTGCGGTTTAAGTAAGTACGCGAGAAAAGTCAGAACAGTGTAGGCTGTTCTGACTTAATGTATTTATTTGGTTAGAGCTTGATTAAGCCACTGATCAAATTGGCCTTTTGGTAAAGCGCCATTAATAGTGTCCACCACTTTACCTTGTTTAAACACCATAACGGTTGGAATACTACGAATAGCAAACTGAGCGGCGAGCTGTTGTTGCTCTTCGGTATTGATCTTCACAAAGCGCACATTGCCGTTTCGTTCAGCGGCAACATCACTAAATACCGGTGCAAAGCCGACACATGGATTACACCATGTTGCCCAGAAATCGACCACAACAGGTTGGGCACTGTTAAGTAGCGTTGAAAAGTTAACACTGGTTCCTTCCACTGGCGCACCATCTAGAAGTAGCGCTTTACACTTACCACATGTCGGGCTTTCTGAAACTCGCTCAGAGGGAACACGGTTAACACCCTGACAAGCAGGGCAACGAGTATTGAATGTAGACATAACTTTCTCTTTTTATTGCTCCACATTGACTAACGCGATTTACGAACTAGCCCCTGTGTGCTTATACTGTTTGAAACAACACTACGATACTCAAATAAAAACAAACAATAAATAGGTAAATGATGACAAAGTTTTACGCTGAAATTACCGGGTGGGGAAAGTGTCTACCGCCAGCGACGCTCTCCAATGATGACCTCAGTACTTTTATCGATACGTCTGACGAGTGGATTCGTACAAGAACAGGGATTGAAAACAGAAGAATTAGCCACGTTAATACATCTGATTTAGCGACAGTTGCAGCTCAGCATGCTATGGCTTGTGCTGGTTTGACTGCTGATGATATTGATATCGTCATTGTTGCGACTTGCTCTCCTGACTCTCTTATTCCAAACACCGCTTCAAAAGTACAGCAAAACCTTGGTATTAAAGGCGCAGCAGCATTTGACTTGAATGCTGCGTGTACTGGCTTCCTTTATGGTCTTGAAACGGCGACGCGCTTAATTCAAGCGGGTAACTACCGTAACGCGATCGTCATTGGCGCTGAGAGACTGTCTTTCTTCATTGATTGGACCAAGCGTGATACTGCAGTTCTATTTGGTGATGGAGCTGGTGCTGCTGTGCTGTCTCGCACTGAAAAGCAAGTTGGTCTACAACAAGCTCAAATTGGTTGTGATGCGGAAGGCCGTGATATTCTAGCGGTGCCTAAGTTCGGTACTTCTATGGATCGCTTTGCAGCAGACAATGGTTACTGGGATTTTGACTTCGTTGGTAAAGAGATCTTCAAGCGTGCAGTGAAAGGCATGGGGGCAGCCGCTCATACAGTTCTCAGCCGCACTGGTATCTCAACGGACAACATTGATGTGGTTATCCCACACCAAGCGAACATCCGTATTATTCATACTTTGTGTGACATGGCGGGTATTGAAAAAGAGAAGGCCTTCGTTAACATTCAGAATTACGGTAATACCTCTGCCGCAACTGTGCCTATTGCTATGTGTGAAGCGCTTGAACAGGGTGCTGTTAAGCCAGGTGCGAATATTCTTGTTGCTGCCTTTGGCGCAGGTCTTACATGGGGTGCTGGTCACATTACTTGGGGTGAGCGTGTTGAACCATTAGGGACTTCGGATGCTACACTTCCAGAGAATGATAAATCGGCGCTGGAGCTTTTAGAAAAAGCAATTTTACACTGTAAAACACGCCCTAATTCAGAGATGTAATTTGATGAACGTAAGGTTAATGCAAGCTGACGACCTTGATGGTGCAGCTATCGTTCACCAACAAGCGTTTGTACGCCAAACTAAGTCAAAAGAGTGGTTACAATGTAACTTAAATGCATCTCCACGCTTCATTAACTTCGTATTGGAGCTTGATGGAGAGATTCAAGGTTACATTATCTGGGTTCAAAAAAGCGGTTTTCGTCCAGAAGCTGTTTTAGAGCTAGAGCAATTGGCTGTTTCTACTGAACAACAAGGTAAAGGCTTAGGCCGTACACTGATACTTGATTCGTTAAAAGTAGTTAAAGAAGTGCTAGCTGAACAAGGCTCAACGCTCAAACATGTTTTGGTGACGACTCGTGCAGATAACTTTGCACAGCAGTTGTACAAATCAACACTGGGTGCTGAGGTTGAGACCACGATTTCAAACCTATACTCGGCTGATGAAGTACTCATGATCGCAAGAAACGTAGGTCAACGAATTTAGTTTGCTGTGTTTTTTAAAACGCCCGCAGTGATTTGTCTCTCTGCGGACGTTTTGTCGTTTTCCTAGCTTGCGGCTTTTGACTATTATTTTGAGTTGCGACTCTTACTTTTGAATTGAGTTAATGTCCTAACGTTCTATCTGCGTTGATACAGGGCAGTGATCACTAAGAAAGTAATCAAGGACATCTTGAGAAGGGAACACGTATTGTTTTGTCGATGATGTACTCAAATCGTCACTGACTACAATGTGGTCGATCAGAGAGCGGAATTGATGAGTACGGTTTTTGTTGCGGTTGGAGCGTACTTTACAGTCCGCCGCCGTTGAACGGGTTGCCAATTGCGCTCGGTTGTTTTCACTCAGTACAGACCAAAGCCAATCACCACGATAGGATAGGTTATGGTTGAAATCACCCAGTACCGCATAACTCTGTTGTTTCTTTTCCCGTTCTACTATCCAATCATTTAACACCTTAGCTTGCTGCTTGAGTCGCTCACAGTTGTTATTGCGCTTGTAAGCACCGCTACAACCCGCTTTTAAGTGTACCGAGAGCAAATGTACCGGCTTATCATGAAGCTCCGCTACAATGTAGCTTGCAAACCTAAGCTTACTGCCAGAGCGTGTTTCAAGCTTTAAGTCGGGCTTATTAACGACATTAATATTTTGCCTAACAGCGAAGCCTGTGTATTGGTTTACATCTGAGAACTGGTTCGCTTTGTAGCGGTTAGATGCTCGGTCAGACATTACGATACGAAAATCAGGACCAACAACGCGCTTTATCGCTTCAATATTATCGACCTCTTGGAATGCCATCACATCACTATCGAGTTGCTTAAAGTGATAATTGAGTTGGTTAAAATCATCCCGCGTACGAAGCTCACTCATTTTATTCACAGCCTCATTGGTTGATAACCATTCAATATTCCAACTAGATATGCTTAAAGGTGCACTTAAAACGGTACTACTAAATAGGCAGGTGGTGATAACCCACTTTTGAAGTCTATTCACGGCATTTTTCTCTGAATTTTATGTTGATTTTCCCTGAGGCGTTATCCTACAACACTTGGCAAAAATTCAAGGCTTTTTAGCCACTTTTTTATTGTTACATTGTTTCTTTTTCGACTTGAGAGATAACGTCATAAGATTGAATTGATCTTAGTCAGCACTCCTCTTTTATTGATCCAAATCAATACCCGCGTTTGGTGGTTCTCGTTAAATACGCCACAATATCTAGTGTTAGTTAAACGATAAATCGCTCTATATAGTGTGTTTGTGGATAAGTCTGTGAATACCTAGAGAGTAAGGAGAAGTGGTGAAATCAATCGTAATCAAGCGTGATGGCTCAAGAGCTCCATTCAGCAGAGATCGCATCCAAGCTGCAGTGGAAGCAGCATCAGAAAAGTCAGATAAGGAAATTGCCATTTATGCTTTGAATGTGGCATTGGCTGTGGAATTAAAGCTCGAAGAGTACGATGAAGTTCATATCTCTGAAATTCAAACCATGGTTGAGAATGAGCTTATGCAGGGACCTTATAAGTCTCTTGCTCGTGCGTACATTGAATACCGCCACGACCGCGATATTGCGCGTGAGAAGCAAAGTGCTTTGACACGCGAAATCGAAGGTCTGATTGAAGAGAGCAACGTTGACCTAATCAACGAAAATGCCAACAAAGACGGTAAAGTGATTCCAACACAGCGTGATCTTCTTGCTGGTATCGTGGCCAAACACTATGCGAAAACACACATTTTGCCACGCGATATCGTTCAAGCGCACGAAAGCGGCGACATTCATTATCACGATCTAGATTACGCACCATTCTTTCCGATGTTTAACTGCATGCTGATCGACTTAAAAGGCATGTTAACTCATGGTTTTAAGATGGGTAACGCAGAGATTGATACACCAAAATCAATCTCAACCGCGACAGCTGTAACAGCCCAGATTATTGCACAAGTGGCGAGCCACATTTACGGCGGCACGACGATCAACCGTATTGATGAAGTACTAGAACCTTATGTAATGGCGAGCTACGAAAAGCACCTTCAGCTTGCTAAAGAGTGGGACATTCATAACCCTGAAGCCTTTGCTATCGCTCGCACTGAGAAAGAGTGTTACGACGCATTCCAATCGCTAGAGTACGAAGTAAACACGCTACATACGGCGAATGGCCAAACACCATTTGTGACGTTTGGTTTTGGTTTAGGCGAAAGCTGGGGATCGAAATTGATCCAACAATCGATCTTGAAAAACCGCATCGCTGGCCTTGGTAAGAACCGTAAAACAGCGGTATTCCCAAAACTGGTTTTTGCAATCAAAGATGGCCTAAACCACAAGTCAGATGATCCGAATTACGATATCAAACAGCTAGCGCTTGAGTGTGCTTCTAAGCGCATGTACCCAGATATCCTTAACTACGACAAAGTTGTAGAAGTGACAGGTTCATTCAAAACACCGATGGGCTGCCGTAGCTTCCTAAATACTTACGAAGAAAACGGTGAGCTTATCCATGAAGGTCGTAACAACTTAGGTGTTGTGAGCCTTAACCTGCCACGCATTGCTATCAATGCGAAAGGCGACATGACTAAGTTCTACGCATTGCTAGACGAAAAGTTAAAACTGGCTCGTCGTGCACTAGAGACACGTATCAGCCGTCTTGAAAACGTTAAAGCACGTGTTGCGCCGATTCTTTATATGGAAGGTGCGTGTGGCGTTCGTCTGAAAGCTGACGATTCGATTGCAGATATCTTTAAGAACGGCCGTGCTTCGGTGTCTCTTGGTTATATCGGTATTCATGAAGCGATGACTGCGTTATTTGGTACAGAAACGCACCTTTACGATGACACAGAAATGCGCAACAAGGCACTTGAGCTTGTTCAATACATGAAACGCGAAGTGGAAACTTGGACCAAAGAGACAGGTTATGCGTTCAGCCTATACGGCACGCCAAGTGAAAACCTATGTAGTCGTTTCTGCAGTATCGATACTAAAGAGTTTGGTGTAATTGAAGGTGTAACGGACCGTGGTTACTACACCAACAGCTTCCACCTAGATGTTCAGAAGAAGGTTAACCCTTACGATAAGATCGATTTTGAGATGCCTTACCCAGAGATCTCAAGTGGTGGTTTTATTTGTTACGGCGAATTCCCTAACATGCAGAAGAATATCGAAGCGCTTGAAAACGTTTGGGATTACAGTTACTCACGCGTGCCTTACTACGGTACAAATACACCGATTGATGAGTGTTACGAGTGTGGTTATAACGGTGAGTTCGACTGTACGAGCAAAGGCTTTACTTGCCCTAAATGTGGTAACCATGACTCAACCAAAGTGTCAGTAACACGCCGCGTGTGTGGTTACCTAGGCAGTCCAGACGCTCGACCATTTAACTTTGGTAAGCAGGAAGAAGTTAAACGTCGCGTTAAGCATCTGTAACTCGACACGACTTCTAATCTGTTAAGCGAGGACTCCCTCTCATGTTAGAGGGAGTTTAGTCGTTTGAATCAAGCGGTCTTATCCTAAATATCGGCAACTCTATGAATTATCATCAATATCATCCAATCGACGTCGTAAATGGTCCCGGTACACGCTGTACACTATTTGTGTCTGGTTGCGTTCATCAGTGTCGTGGCTGCTATAATCAGTCAACACAGCGCTTAGACTCTGGTCACCTGTTCACTCAGGAGCTTGAGGATCACATTATTGCCGATCTTAACGATGAGCGAATCAAGCGTCGTGGGCTTTCTCTGTCTGGTGGTGATCCTTTGCATCCAGCGAATGTGGCTGATGTCTTGAAACTGGTTAAGCGCGTTAAAAGTGAATGCCAAAACAAAGATATTTGGATGTGGACGGGTTATGAGTTAGATGAACTCGACGAAAAGCAGAAAGAGGTGTTGAGCTATATTGATACCTTAATTGATGGCCGTTTTGAGCAAGATAAAGCCGATCCTATGTTGGATTGGCGTGGTAGTTCTAACCAAATAATTCATCGTTTCACTGACATTTAATCTTTTCTCGCTTAATCGAAGAAATAAGGGCTTATCCGCAGCTTAAACTGCAAATGAAGCCCTTAGGTGTGAGTTCTTTAGTTATTCCCGCGACTACATTGTCCTTCTTGGTTGCTCTTCGATGAGATTGTTAATCCATTTCTTCGATTGAATGCGTTGGCTTGTGAGTGCGATTTTGACCAACTCTTCAAGTAAAACAATCAACATCACCCATTCTAACGGCCAGCCCAAAACCAGTGCTGTGTAGTAGGCGAGTGGTATGCCGATCGCCCATTGTCCAAACAGATCGATAAAGATACTGTAGTTAATATCGCCACCGCTTTTCAGTACGCCTCCAATACCAACCATATTGAACACTCGTAGAATCATACCCAGTGCAATCACCAAAGTGACGTTTACCGCAGTCTCTTTTAACTCTAGGTGTGTTAACTGTACTAGGTAAACAATCACTGGTTTTGCGATAAAGCAGAGTAGTGCAAGGACTATTGCAAGCCCGCAACTGACTAATACATAGCCCCAAGCCGTGTTCTCGACTCTTTGATAGTTCTGTGCGCCTATTTCGTTACCTAGAACGATAGAAGCTGCAACGGCAAATCCCATAAAGGCAGAGATCAATATGCTTTCGACAGGTGACAGTAGTGAAATGATAGCCAGTTCACCGACGCCCATTTGGCCCACTATGACGTTGTAAATCAGCAAGCCACCAGCCCACGCAGTATCGTGGATGAGCATTGGCATAGCAATAGTTAGGTACTTTTTCCTATGTTTAACAACTATGGCATCTCGCCAGTTGCTGAGTGTTGGAAAAAGATGGGCGTAATGTTCTTTCGCCAAAACAAGTAGTGCGACAGTCTGAACAAACCTTGACACAGTGGTACCGACAGCGGCGCCAACTACGCCCAGTTCTGGGAAACCGAATAAGCCGAAAATGAGAAGCGCATTGAGCACAGCGTTGACCAAGATGGCAAAGATGCTGATCTTAGTGGGTAGCTTGGCTTCGCCAACGGATCGAAGGGCACTTTCTAATGGTACGACGATAGCGGTGCCGATAAGGCTGGCTCCTGTTATCCAAAGGTAGTCCGTTGCCTGTTGAACGTAATCAGGATCTGAGGCCACAACAGATACTACTGATTCAGGAGCCAATAAATAAACCGCAACAAATGGCACTATAGCGATGATGGATAACGCCCATGATTGCGCCAGCGTGCGACGAATGCCATTAAAATTACTTGCACCAAAATATTGCGAAGCTAGCACGCTTACAGCCCCGCTAATTCCAGACACCATAATCAAGTTGAAGAAAAAGATTCTGTTGCCCACACCAACTGCGGCTGTTGCTGTATCACCTAATTGGTTAACCATAAAGATGTCGATAACGCCGAGTAAAGAAAACATCATGGTTTGAAGTGAGACAGGCAGACCGATTTGTATTAGCTTTTGCCAAAATTCTTTGTCTAAATGACGATATGTAGAGCGCATCGCAATTCCTTGCTAGTTGATATGCAAGAAGTTTATCTAGGTTTTATTTGGCTGTATTTTCTGTACTCATCATTAACTTTTGCCAAACTCTCCATTTGGTATGGATAGCGCAAGCATGGGATTAGGTCAGTCAATGAGCGAAAAACAAGAACGCTATGAAATATCTGATACCACCCACCAAGAGTTTGTCGACCAAAGCCACGTATTGGCGTTTGAGCAGCTTGGGATTGTTCAATGCGGTACAGCCTCCTGCAGAGATTTCTTTTCTGTTTATCGTAAGAATCAACAAAAGCACATGTTGCTGTTTACTGTACGTGGCAAAGGGTGGCTAGAGAGTGGGGCGTGTCGTTACATTCTTGAGCCAGGATCATGTATTATCGTACCTGCTGGCATTGAAAATGGTTTTGGGATTGAGGAAGAGACTTGGCAGATAGCATGGATTTTCCTGTCCCGAGATAAGCGGTGGTCAAATATTGATAATGATATTTTATACACTTTGACGCCAGCAGCAGAAGTCGTCGCTTCTTGCATACATACCTTGCTTCGAAGTATTTCACTTCCCATAGATCTCGGTGGTGCGATTGCTATTCATAGCGTTGCTCAAATCGAAGCTTTGATCAATGCGCCGATTCCACAGCAATTGTCGAGAAACGCAATCCGCTTAAAGCAAGTTTTCGACACTGCTCAAAAGCAGTTGCACAAAGAGTGGAATGTTCACGAGTTAGCTAACTTGTTTCCATGCTCTGAACCGCATTTCCATAGGTTGTGCCAGCGTTACTATTCTCATAGCCCTATGACTCATCTCATGCGTATGAGGATGGAATATGCGGCACGACTACTTCGCTCAAGTGATTGGTCAATACAACATATCGGTGAGATAGTGGGTTATCCAAATGCAGCAAACTTCAGTACACGCTTCAAGGCATGGTCTGGCATGACGCCAAGGCAATTCAAACAGAGCGCACCATAGCTACATTGCTAAGTGCAATGATTAGGAAAGGTCAACACCAGTAAACAGCGTTCAATCTATCAACGAAGTCGGTCGATAAATCGACGGTTATCAGATTACTTATGCTAACTAAGCGCTTCTAATAAAAAATGTTTCTGATTTGACTATGATAATGTTAACGTAAAACTCATTACTTGAATTTCAAAGGGTTGTGACTTTCATGTTTTCACATCTACCAAAACCAACTTTAGATCCAATTCTCTCTCTTTCTGTGGCTTACCGTGGCGATGAACGTCCAAACAAAGTCGACCTTGGCATTGGTGTTTACCGCAACAACCAAGGTGAGACGCCAATCATGAAGGCCGTTTCAATGGCACAAGATATTGTCGTTGAAAACCAGAAAACCAAAGCTTACGTTGGCCTAGCGGGTTGCGAAGAGTTTAACCAAAGTATGATCGACCTGTTGTTGAAAGGAACTTCAGCAATGGATCGTGTTGCTGCCATTCAAACGCCAGGTGCGAGTGGTGCACTGCGCATGCTGGGTGATCTTATGAAAGTCGCGCAGCCAGATACAACGGTTTGGATCTCTAATCCAAGCTACGTGAACCACCAACCTGTGATGGAGGCGGCAGGACTTAAAGTTAAGCACTACTCTTACTTTAGTCCTGAAACAAAACAGGTTGATACAGCAAGAATGCTCGAAGAGCTTTCACAAGCGGGTCCTAATGATGTTGTGCTACTGCATGGCTGTTGTCATAACCCAACGGGTGCTGACATCGACTTTGCTGCATGGCAGGAAATCACCGCGCTATCACAGAAGAATGGCTTCTTACCGTTTGTTGATATTGCTTACCAAGGTTTTGGTGATGGTCTTGAAGAAGACGCAAAAGGTCTTCAATTCATGGCAGACAATGTTGAAGAGATGCTAATCACAACTTCGTGCTCGAAAAATTTCGGTTTGTATCGTGAAAGAACGGGCGCTGCAATCGTCGTTGGTAAAAGCAGCCAAGAAGTGGGTAACGCGAAAGGTAAACTTCTTACCCTTGCTCGTTCTACTTACACTATGCCGCCAGATCACGGTGCTGCACTCGTGAAAACAATTCTTCAAAATCAAGAGTTAACACGCATTTGGAAGCAAGAATTGAGTGAGATGCAGGGCCGTTTGTTAAATCTTCGCCAAACATTATGCAATGAATTGCGAAATACTTATAACACGTCACACTTTGACTTCATTGAAAGCCATAAAGGTATGTTTACTGTACTAGGCTTTAAAGAAGCTCAAATGAATCAATTACGTGAAGAGTATGGCATTTATGGTGTTGGTGACGGTCGCATCAATATCGCAGGTCTTTCAGAATCGCATATTCCTTACGTAGCTAACGCAATCGCTAATGTATCAAAATAAAATGGTGACTGAATGTACAATTGGAAAGCAATTATAACCCTGATGTTAAGTGGTGGCCTTGTTGCTTGTTCGACGACGAGTCAAGTTCCTGTCGAGCCAGAGCAGAAACCACAAATCGAGCAACCTGTTGTTGACGATTCAAGTAAAGCGGACGAAAAAGACGGGGAGTCTTCTAAAGATCCCGTAACTGAACCTGAAAAAGAGCCAGAAAAAGTCGAGAAACCTGCTGAGCCAGAAAAGAAACCAGTGCCGCCTAAAAAACCAGAGAAAGTAACGAAAACCTCTGATGGTAAGTTAATTCTTGGAGAAGAAGAGTGGGTTTATGTTCCTGGTTTAGAAGAGTCGTTTAAAGCACGCGTTGATACAGGTGCAACAACATCTTCAATCAGTGCCACTGATATCATTCCTTTCGAGCGAGACGGCAAAGACTGGGTTAAGTTCAAAGTTGAACACGATGGCATTAAGAGTCAAGAAGTGAGCTTACCGGTTGAGCGCTGGGTTAAGATTAAACAGTCAAGTGCAGAAGGCACACAACGCCGTGCCGTGATTGTTGCTAACATCCAGATTGGTGATCTTAAAGATAAAACGGAATTCACATTGGCTGACCGTACTCACCTAACTTACCCATTGCTATTGGGTCGTAGCTTCTTTAGAGACGTAGCGGTAGTAGACGTGAGTAAGAAATACGTTCAAGACAAAGTTAAAAAGTAATCATTACTCATTAAATTTTGTTGGAAGATTGATACAAATAAAAATCCCGATAAGCGTATAACTTATCGGGATTTTTTATTTAGTGGCGCAGTGGTTTAGTACTTGAACAGTTGTACTTGAGTGTTAAGCTGCTGCGCAATGCCACGCAACTCTTCTGACAGATGGCGTGAGTTGTCTGCCTCTGTCGACATTTTGTCAGATACGTCGTTCACAAGTTGGATATTCTTACTCACTTCACCCGTTACCGTGCGCTGCTCAGACGCTGCATTCGATATGTGCGATGCCATGTCGGAGATCTGTTGAATTGACGCCGCGATTTGCTCTAGTGCTTCTGTCGCATTGTTCGCATCATCAACGCTTGATTGCGCTAGATTTTGGCTGCGCTCCATAGATTCTACCGCAGAGACACTGTTTTTCTGTAACGTTTCAATCATTTCGCGAATTTCATCAGTCGAGCTGTGAGTACGTTGTGAAAGGACGCGGACCTCATCTGCAACGACAGCAAATCCGCGGCCTTGTTCACCTGCACGAGCTGCTTCGATGGCGGCATTAAGAGCAAGTAGGTTAGTTTGCTCTGCAATGTCTGAAATCGTAGAGAGAATCGCATTGATATCTAGTGCGTTCTTTTCTAGCTCTTGGATAATCCCAGATGCATTCTCTACTTGTTCAGCTAAGCTCGTGATTGATTCTTGGTTACGGATGATTACACGTTTTCCTTGCTCGCAGTTTTCTGTCGAGCTTATGGCTGAATCCGCGGTCATCTGAGCATTGTTCGCCACTTCTTCTGCTGTTGCCGACATTTCGTGCACTGCAGTCGCTATTTGTGAGATTTCGTGAAGCTGGACCGTTAAACCATCGCTAGTCTGGCGAGCAACATTGGTACTCACTTCTGATTGTTCATTAAGCTGGCTTGATGAGTGAGCAATATCACGAACAATTTCTTGAAGCTTGGCAATAAAGGCATTTACGTGCAAAGCCAATGTCCCAATTTCATCTTTACTGTTCACAGAAATACGCTGCGTAAGATCACCGTTGCCTTTCGACAGCGCTTCCATAGCTGTACTAAGTGTTGTGAGAGGTGCGAGTGCTTTCTTAATCACAAACATAGCAACGAAGGCAATGACGACTAACTGCAACATGCCAAAGATTGCCGATTGACGCAGTAGCGATCGATAAGACGCAAAAGATTTGGTTTTATCGATAACGATAGTGAAATACCAATCAGTGTGAGGGACTTTTTGTGCAGATAGGAATGATTCTGAATCGCCGATGACCATTTCTTCAAACTCTGAGCGACTCGCGATCGACTTGATCTTCTGTGCCGAGAGGTTGTTGGAGATGTTGGATATAGATTTCAACGTCAATGAACGATCTTTGTGAGCGACAATCTTGCCTGAACCATCAACTAGAAATGCATAAACACCCGGTTGCTCAACGTTAACTATGTCATTAACCAGTGCGGTGAGATTCAAATCTGCACCAATAACGCCTGAATAGCCATTTGTATTAAAAGGGGATGCAATGGTAACAACCAGTTCATTGGTGGCAACGTCTAAGTAAGGTTCTGTCACGACGGTACGACCTTGAGCCATTGGATTTTTGTACCAATCTCTGGTGCGTGGGTCGTAGCCTTCTGGTACAGGGAGATCAACACCTTGTAAAAAGCGGCCATCAGAAAGGCCGGCGTAGGCGATTTGGAAGCGTCCAGCGTTAGTACTTTGTGTAAAGTAGCTCTCTGGTGAACTTGTGTACTTGAAGGCGTCTTTCGCAGCATTAACTACGTTAATTCGGCCTTCAATCCACTTTTCAATGCCCGATACATTAGAAGTCGTTAATGTATTTGAGTATTGTTGAACTGAACGGTACGTCTCATTCAACAGCTGCTTACCTGTGACGTAAGTCTGAATCATCGTCATTGCGAAAATGATGACAACAAATATCAGAGTCAGTTTGTTTTTTATCGATATGCTGTTACCACCCATTACGGTACTCCATCTCTCAGCAAAATTTGTGAGAGATTAGCAGTACGCCATGTTGCGGTAAAGTGATTTTATCGCTTAGTCGTTAAATATTTATATTGCTTATGTTTCTCATGATTTTTAGTGATAAAAATCTAAATAAATTAATGAGTTAAACAATAAGAAATCAAGAGTAACTTAGAAACCAAATCGCGCTGACATCAGCACTTGGTGACCATAAGTACCGTTGTTACGCATATCAACACCGACAGACAGTTGTTCTGTTGAGTGGAAACGCGCACCAAAGCCTACGATAGAGTTAGTCCCATCATTATCGATAAGCTGACCGAGGCGAGCATTAACTTCGATGTTTGCCATTAACCATGCTTTCACACCAACGTTAACTTCGGTTTTAAAGCTGTTATCATCATTGCGTTCGATATTGTGCAGTAGCATTTGACCGTAAATGTCAGCAAACTGACCAATCGGGCCGTTGAAGCCAATGCCACCTGCTGCATCCCAGTCACTTTCAAAGCCGGTATCCACACGACCGATGAAGTGTGCGTTTTGGGTAAATAACGTTGTGAATTCGCCACCAAATGTACTTGGGCTAGCACCCATTCGGATTTCAAAAGTGTTGTAGTTGAAATTGTTCGCCGACGCGGCAAATGAACACAGCGTGGTTAATCCGATCAGTAGCGTTTTTTTTGCGTAACCCTGCATGGTGACTCCAATTTTTTGTATTTAGGGCAGTATATACAAAAAAGCCTGCAATATGCAGGCCATTTTAATTAGAGTCGATCGAGATTATAGAATTTGGATATGGTCAACTTCGATCTCTGGAGTTTTGCCACCTTCGTATTCACCAAAGATACGTACTTGTGTTTCAGCGGTCAGTGGTTGAGCTAGCTTGATATCGTCATCTAACTCGATTTGAATTTCACTTTGGCCGTCAGAGAAGATGAACTTGTCGTTGCGAACCTGGCGAACGATCTTACCATCTACAATAGCTTCTTGTTCGGAGAACATGCTTGTGTTTTCAAGCAGTGTCGCAATAGTCGTTGATTCTACTGGACCTGTGTAAGCGATACCGCTGTTGTTGTCTTTATGACCATCAGCTAGAGCGATAGCTGGAGTAAGGATAACTGATGCTGCGATTGCTAGGACTGCTTTTTTCATAATAAATACCTCATTGGTTATGTTTGGTTGAAACGTTTTGTTTCGATGAGGCTATTAAACAACAGTGGGGTTGAATTCAGCGTGAGTAACGTATTCATTTTCCATTCATTTTCATGAGCATCTTATTATCAATAACGCTACTATAGAGACAAAAGCGCGGTTGTTTGCGTCTAAGAATGAAGGAAATCAGTTTTCATGTTGACACCACTTAAGGCCCTTATGGTTCAGGGCACGACATCGGATGCCGGAAAAAGTGTATTGGTGGCAGGTTTATGCCGCGTATTGGCTCGACGCGGCGTTAAGGTCGCCCCATTCAAGCCACAGAATATGGCACTAAACAGTGCGGTGACCGAAGACGGTGGTGAAATTGGCAGAGCACAAGCTGTTCAAGCTCAAGCCTGTAATGTAAAGCCGACGGTTCACATGAACCCAGTACTCCTTAAACCGAATTCAGATACAGGTGCGCAGGTTATTTTACAAGGTCGTGCATTAACCAACATGGAAGCGACTGGTTATCACGATTATAAGAAAGTCGCCATAGATACCGTGATTGATTCATTCGATCGTCTTCAGGCTGACTATGAGAGCGTTATGATTGAGGGGGCGGGCAGTCCAGCCGAAATCAACCTCCGTGAAAATGATATCGCCAACATGGGTTTTGCTGAGAAAGCAGACGTTCCGGTGATTATCATTGCAGATATTGATAGAGGTGGTGTTTTTGCTCATCTATACGGTACTTTAGCCTTATTGTCAGAATCTGAGCAACAGCGTGTCGTTGGTTTTGTGATTAACCGTTTTCGAGGTGACATTAAGCTATTAGAATCTGGTTTAGATTGGTTAGAACAGAAGACAGGCAAACCTGTGATTGGTGTCTTACCTTATCTACATGGCTTTAACTTAGAAGCTGAAGACGCGATCACCACAGCGCAAGAGTCGAACGGTAACGCGAAGTTAAAGGTTGTGGTGCCTATATTTACCCGCATTAGTAATCACACAGATTTTGATACCTTGCGCCTAAACCCTGACATTGATCTGCGTTATGTTGGAAAAGGTGAACGCTTAGATAAAGCAGATCTCATTATTTTGCCTGGCACTAAATCAGTTCGTGCCGACCTAGACTACATGCGTGAACAAGGTTGGGACAAAGATCTTCAACGTCACCTGCGTCTTGGCGGTAAGGTCGTTGGGATTTGCGGCGGTTATCAAATGCTAGGCAAGTCGATTGATGACCCGGACGGTGTCGAAGGTCAACCAGGCTCTTCTACTGGTTTAGGCTTGTTAGAAGCAACGACGGTTTTGACGCAACAGAAGACACTGACTAATGTAAGTGGGCAGTTGACTCTGAATGGAAGCGCATCCGACGTAAAAGGTTATGAGATTCATGTTGGTAAGACTCAAGTCAAAGAAAAGGACATACCGATACAGTTAGACTCTGGTGCTATTGATGGAGCAGTAAATAGCGAAAACACGATCTTCGGCACCTATCTCCATGGTCTGTTTGATAATAGTGAAGCCCTAGCTTCGATTTGTGAGTGGGCTGGCGCGAGCGCTGTTGCTACGGTTGACCACCACGCTCTAAAAGAAGAAGGCATCGATCGAATCGCAGATGCCATCGAAGAGTATATGAAGCTAGATTTGTTGTGGCCTGAACTTAATACCATCAAGAAATAGAATGAACAAATAATCACGTGAAAGAGAGTGTGATGCAAAAACGATTGCTGACGGCAGCACTAGCTATTTTAGCTTTTCAGGTATCTGCGCAAGACTCCATTAAGGTCTATGCCGCATCTTCAATGACCAACGTCATTAATGAACTGATCTCTGAATTTGAAGAGAACCACGATATTGATGTTACACCTGTGTACGCGAGTACATCATCATTAGTTCGCCAGATAGAGCGAGGTGCACCTGCAGACGTGTTCATCGCAGCGAATGAAAAATGGATGACACATTTAGTCGATAGGGGGTATGTTTCAGGTGACAATGTCACTAATTGGGTTGGCAATGAACTGGTTTTGATCTCATCGAAATCAGACAAAACCGACTATTCTCAGTTCAGACTTGATGATGCAACTTCATGGCAGGCTACGCTACAGGGTGAACGACTAGCTGTTGGTAATACCATGTCGGTACCCGCTGGTATCTATGCGAAAGAGTCTCTAGAAGCGTTAGAAGTGTGGCAGAGTGTTCGCACTCGTCTAGCTCCAAGTAATAATGTACGCATGGCTTTGGCATTGGTTGAAAGACAAGAAGCGATACTTGGTATCGTATATAAAACCGATGCTATGCTTTCTACTGATGTTTCAATAGTCGATACATTTCCTGAGTCATCACATACTCCAATACGTTACCCTGTAGCGAAATTGAACGGTAATGAATCAACGCAAGCCTTTTATACCTTTATGCAGGGCGGATTTTCTAAGTCAGTCCTCGAGCGCTACGGTTTTAATACGTATTAATGTTTTATTTATCGGATTACGAATATCAAGCTCTGTTGTTAAGCCTTAAGGTCGCGGGCTTTGCTATTTTGTGGTTGGTACCTATTGGTATCGGCATTGCTTGGCTACTGGCGAAAAAACAGTTCATCGGTAAAGGCTTGGTGGAGAGCCTTGTGCATCTTCCTTTGGTTTTGCCTCCAGTTGTCATCGGTTATCTACTACTGGTCATGATGGGTAGGCAGGGCCCTATTGGCTCTTGGCTTAATGATGTGTTTGGGGTGGTATTTAGCTTTAGTTGGAAGGGAGCATCGCTTGCGTGCATCGTTGTGGCACTGCCGTTGATGGTGCGCTCTATCCGCTTAAGCTTAGAAACTGTAGACAGTAAATTGGAAGAAGCGGCTGCGACATTGGGTGCATCTCCAATTAAGGTTTTCTTTACGATAACTCTGCCATTAATGGTTCCGGGTATTATCACTGGCACTATGTTGTCGTTCGCTCGTAGCTTAGGGGAGTTTGGAGCGACAATCAGCTTTGTATCAAACATTCCAGGTGAAACTCAGACGATTCCTTTAGCTATGTACACGTTTATTGAGACTCCCGGTGCAGAGATGGAAGCTGCGCGCCTATGTGCTATCTCTATAGCAATTGCGCTTGGTTCTCTTATGCTATCTGAGTGGCTCAATCGAAAAACAGTAAATAAGTTAGGGGGGAATCAATGAGCGAATTGATACTCAAATATCAGCAGAAGCTTGGTGAAACTGAGTTTGATGTTGATCTGACCTTACCTAGCAAAGGCATTACCGCGATATTTGGTCGTTCTGGTGCGGGAAAAACTTCTTTGATTAACGCCATTAGCGGGCTTAAGAACCCTGACCGCGGTCAGATTAAGGTTTCCGGCAAAACCTTATTCGATAGCGCTAGAGGGATCGATTTGCCAGTCCACCAGCGACAAGTGGGCTACGTTTTTCAAGAGTCTCGTCTTTTTCCGCACATGAAAGTGTCGAGTAATTTGAAATATGGCGTTAAGACGCCTGACCAGAAACATTTTGATCAAGTCGTCGGTCTTTTATCTCTAGAAGCTTTACTTGAACGATATCCGGCAAAGTTATCGGGTGGTGAGAAGCAGCGAGTCGCGATAGGGCGAGCTCTGTTGTCAAAACCAAGTATTCTATTAATGGATGAACCATTAGCCTCGTTAGATTTACCGCGAAAACGGGAAGTGATGCCGTTTTTAGAAAACCTTTCGGAAAGCGTAAAAATCCCTATTGTTTATGTTACTCACAGCCTTAACGAGATTCTTAGGCTCTCTAACTACCTAGTAATCTTAGACCAAGGCAAGGTGCTATCTGCGGGGCAAACAGAACAAGTATGGGCGTCCAGAGCGATGAGGCCATGGCAATCATTTTCTGAGCAAAGTTCTCTTTTTGAGGCGAAAATTGTTGAGCACAACGATGACTATGCGCTGTCTAAGCTTGCGCTAGGTGATACGACGTCGCTTTGGGTTCAGCAGGTTGATAACCCAATTGACGCCTCAGTAAGGCTGCAGATTCGCGCTAACGATGTTTCACTGTCGCTTCAGCAGCCACAGAGCACGTCGATACGTAATATCTTGCCAGCAATTATTCGTAGAGTAGAGACACAACAACACGGACACAACAAACAGAGTGTTGCGGTCGAGCTTGAATTGGAGCCGGGGTGCCATTTGTGGGCAACCATCACTTTATGGGCATTGGATGAGTTGAGTCTAACGATAGGGCAACGCGTGTTTGCACAGATTAAAGGGGTGAGTGTCGCTCAGCGTGACATTGCAGTGACTCACTAGCTAGTGTTTATCGAAAATGTAAGTGTTGTTTGTAAATGGATGAAATAGTCACACAGGAACCTGTGATACTAGTACCATATATAAAGATTCAATTTGCGATGAATAGCAAAAAGCCGCTCAATAGAAGCGGCTTTTTATTTTCTTATAAAGAACAGAAGGTTACTTATCGATAACCTGAATTCACTACTTAGTGAAAACTTCTTTAAAGTCACGCTTCAAGATTGCATCACGACGAGCTTTCTTGATCTGTTTAACCATGTCTTTCACACAGTTGTGAAGAACTTGGTCAAGAAGTTGAGCGCGGTACTCTTCTTTCTCTTCGTCAGTCATGCCTTCTGGCAGTTTAAGAGTTGGGAACTCTTCCATAACGTTAATACCAGCAAATGACTGGCTTACAGAGATTAGAGCGTGGAACTGTTCGAAGTTGTCTAGAACGTTCTGTGCGCTTGCTGGAAGGCTATCCCACGCTTCGCGTACTGCTTCTTCAGACACCTCGTGAATAGAAGTAACCATGTTGTGCATCTCTTTTGGCACTTCATCAAATTCGATAACTTGACGTAGCTCTGGAGAGATAGTGGTTAAATCGATTTCTTGTTGCTCGTTGTTTGTAGCGTCTGACATAGTATTTCTCTTCAAAAAGAAACAATGCTAAAAAGATCTGTAAAAAAGTCAATATAATATAGAGACGACCGCATGAATTAGCGCCAGTTTTAGGCTATTTTCATAGTTCAACACAATATAAAGGTGACGTAATGGCAGAAATGGGATCATCAATGCGTATATTGCTTGTCGATGACGTTCAATTAGATCGAATGCAGCTTGCGATTCGTCTCAAACAGATAGGTCATGAAGTTGAAGCGGTAGGCAGTGGCAAAGAGGCATTAGACATTTACTCCCAGTTTGATCCTGAACTCGTCCTTCTAGATATCAGTATGCCAGATATGGATGGTTTCGAAGTGGCGAGAGAGATTCGTCGTCAATTTCCTGATTGGATCCCAATTATCTTCTTGAGTGGTCATGATGAACCAGAAATGATTGCAAAGGCTATTGATGCTGGTGGTGATGACTATCTAATTAAGCCTGTAAATAAAGTAGTCTTGAACTCTAAACTTATTGCAATGCAGCGTATTGCCGCGATGAGACGAGAGTTAAAACAGAGTACCGCCAAGTTAGAAGAGCTGAATTTGCTCCTGAAACAACAGGCAAATGAAGATGGCTTAACCAAGCTCTACAACCGCCGTTACATGGATACTAAGCTTGAAGAGAGCATAGCATGGCATGGTCGTAGGAAAGCGCATATGACCATCATCCTTCTCGATGTCGACTTCTTCAAACCTTACAATGACAATTATGGCCATATACAAGGCGATAACTGCCTGCAAGCGTTGGCCAGTACTCTCAAAAAACTGTTTGTTCGTGCCGGTGAGTATGTAGGGCGTTATGGTGGTGAAGAGTTCATTTTGATACTCGGTGATACAGACAGAAACTTTGCAGAGCAACAAGCTCAGCGGATTCAAGAAGCATTAGAGAAGATAAACCTCAAACATGAGCATTCAACTGTATCAGATAGGGTTACAGTGTCACAGGGGGTGTTAACATTTGTCCCGACTGGTGATGAGTCAATAGAGGGTAGTTATCAAGCGGTTGATAATGCGCTTTATCTAGCTAAAGAAGGTGGCCGAAATACTTATATATTGCGCGACATCGCTGAGATTAATCGCTAGCAGTAATCTATATGTGTACTTAAAACTATACCCGTACTGAAAATTATGTTTTCGATAAAGAAAAACAGTGGAGGGCAATGATAGTCTAGTGGTAAAGTCGGCCGCCGTTTTTATTGGCTATTGCCGTTTTATTCATTGTTGATAGAGGATTTTCTTGTTGGATCTTCGGTACTTACCTGTAGTGTTTTTCATTCCATCGTTGGCTTGTGCAACGAGCTTAAACGATGTTGTGCGGAAAGATCTCGAACAGAACTTTGCAACAAACGTTGTCCTCAGTGATTCCGACGTATTCACATTCGGTTTTCATAACTTTGACCCTAATAAAGTCTTTAAAATCGACAACGAAAACATTGGTACGACGGAATCAATCAGCCGACGCAAAGATATTGCCGCGCTGAGTTTACCTTACACAATTGAATTACCATCTTATATTGAAGATAACCGACAAGAACTAACATTGCGCTTGTCGGCTCTTAGTATCGACCAAGATGTTGATTTATCCTCGGGGACAGCCCCAGATGCTTTAAGCGAATATGTCGTCTCAGGTTATGTAGAATTTGCCAACGTAAATCAGTTAGACAAGCATTGGAGCGTCAACACTGCCATTGGTAATCACATTTCCTACTATCGTAACGACTATACCTATAGAAGCGGAATCCTAGAGCCTTATCGCAGCGTCTTGGATGGCTTCATCGTCAATACCGATGCTTGGGCCTATATTGTTGAACCGAATATTAAACTCACTTATCAAGATCTACATGATTGGGGAAGGCTCAAAATAAGTTCGAGTTGGCATTACTTCTACGGTTATGGTTGGGGTGAAGCCAATGAAGGGGATGTAGGAAACCCAGAGGGGTGGTATCTCGCCAATGAAGTTAAAGTTTTCTACGATTTGATCTCATGGCGTGACAATGTCACATCAATGTACTCTAGCGTCCGCAGAATCGATGTTGGCGGGGACACCTCAGCGCCACTAGGCACACACTCATATTATGAAGCTAGCCTAGGTTGGTTGTTAGACCCCGACTTACTTAATGACTGGGTCGACAATGTAGGCATCGGGCTTACCATAAATTACGGCAGCTCTCTTAAAGGGGGGAGCTTAGTGATCTTTTTCAATCAAGACTAATTGCCGTTTGTCTATTCTTTGCTAATAGACAAGCGGTTACGACCTGCTTTCTTTGCTTTGTACAAGGCATTATCCGCAAGCTTCATCACTTCTTCTGGCTTTTTGGTCGTTTTGCTATCAGCTAGGCCGATGCTGACGGTCACGTTAACGATTTTGGACTTAGCTGGGCCACGACCACGGTTTTTGCTTCCAGTCTCATCGCAATTTGGACGAGCTTGGTTGTCGCGAATTGTAATGTCGTACGCTTCTATGTCTTTAATCAACTCATTTAGATGGGTGACGACGTGTTTTGCCTGTTTACGCTTGTAGATAATCGTAAACTCTTCGCCACCATAACGATAAATACGCGGGCGACCAGAAGTAAGCTTCATGCGGCTTGCAACTAGCTTGAGCACCTCGTCTCCAATGTCGTGACCGTAAGTATCGTTAAAAGATTTGAAGTGATCGATATCGAGCATAGCCAGAGAAAACTTTCGTCCTAAATGCTTCATGTCACTCTCTAGCGCGTGACGTCCAGGGATATTAGTCAATTGGTCGTTAAAAGCTAAAGCATGACTGGCTGACATCATGTAGATGATGATGAGTATGCCAGACAAGGAGAAAAGCGTGCTTGAGATATACTGAACATCAAAAAATACAAAGGTAGCACTCGCCATAATAATCGAACTGTAGACCACAACATCAATAGGGCGGTTGTACATTAGAACTAAGATCGCAGTAAGGCCTGATAAGCAAAAGCTATACATCACCAGTACGAAAGGAATCTTTGAGAGGGCTGGGAATGTAAATAATATTCCCTCGCTCCACGAGTCAAATCCGCCATCGTAAAAATGACTAATGATCAACTGCGACCAAGCAATAAACAAAGCGATTGCTGCGAGATAAAAAGTGGTCGTACGTACAGATAGCGCCGTATTAGGAAAGGCGTAAACTAATAAGCAAGACACGGGTAGTAGTGTCGCCAATAAAGAGAGCTCTAGTAAGGTCGTTCCGGTATTGATGGGAGTCTGAAGGCGGGTCTGAATCACAATGTATGCGATAAGCATAGTCACTGAGACCATTGCCATTCGCCCTTGTTTAAACGTAAAGCATAAGATGCCCGCTACCGACAAAAGAATGTAAGGGAGATTGTTGGCAAAGCCGCGATTAGATTCCGCAATTAAGATGATGTTGTTCATACCGACGAGCAGTATGCAGAGTATAAGTAAGGGGAAGCTAAAACGAAACAAACTCGACGTTACAAACGAAGATGACATTTATGTGGAGTGCCTGACTAAACTGATGATTCTATAACTAAAGTAATTAGGTAGGATACGGCTTAAATTTCAATTGCCAAGCTTTTTACCCAAATTTCGACAAAAACATAGTGGTGAGTTATGAATAATGCAACAAGGTTGATATCTTTGTTGTTGATATTACTGGTATAACAGACTAAAAGTTAACTAGGATTAATCTAGTCACCAATCGTCAATCATGGAGAGAGAAGATATGCAGATCAGTGTTGACGTGCACAACTATATGGAAACACTTGTTGGCCAGGTGCTGACGACAGAAGAGTATGTTTCAAGTTATTCTCAGGAGCAGTTGGCCGATCTTGCGTGCTTAGCTCTAGGTCAGTTAAAGCCGATTTACATCCGCTACGATATTGATTTTTTGGCAGCGTTACCCGAAGAAAAGTTAGTTCTATACAAAAGAAATAGTGAGATCGCGGTCAAAAATGCTGAAGCGATGATTCTAGATGATCGCAGGAAAAATCGCTCTCAAGAGATCCCGATTATCTTCTCACATCACAATTTTGACGATGATGTTGAACTCGATTGGTATGAAAAGCCACTGTTGAAGAACAACTAGTCGTGGTACGTTAGATGAGTCCTTGGTTGTTCAATTAGGAGTATTAAAACGTGGGATTTTTTTCAAAGCTATTTGGAAGTAAAGAGAAAACCGAACAAGCCGTTGTTGTGGAACCTGTAGAATATAAGGGTTTCAATATCTATCAAGAAGCGTTGGCCGAATCCGGACAATACAGAGTCGCTGGGCGTATCGAGAAAGAAATTGATGGTGAAGTAAAATCTCACCGTTTCATTCGTTCTGATGTTGTTTCAAACAAAGACGACGCCAATGAACTGATGCTGAAAAAATCTCAAATGTTTATCGATCAAATGGGCGATAACATTTTTAGCTAGCCAATTAGGGTTAGAATTGATGTTGGTCATAATTTTAAGAGCCTTCAGTGTATATGCTGAAGGCTCTTTTTAGTTTTTAAGGAAAAAGAGCAGCTAGATAGTTGTTATTTAAGGGATTAATTTCAAGTGGTTTGACCTCTTAACCTGATTTGGTTGTCTTTTAGCCCCTAAAAATCGATGAAATTGCATCCAATCCGTTATATGTAATAACTTTTTCTGTTCTTTGAATAAAACGCTTGAAGTATTAGTTGTCGTTAGATACAAACGAATAAGTCATTGTGCCAATAGTCAAGGAATAGCTATGCAAATTGGTGTACCAAAAGAAACCCTCGCAGGTGAAACGCGAGTCGCTGCTTCTCCAAAATCGGTAGAACAGCTTTTAAAGTTAGGATTTGAAGTTTGTGTTGAAACACAAGCGGGCGCTTTAGCAAGTTTTGATGACTCAGCTTATGAAGAAGCTGGCGCTAAAGTTGTCTCTGCTGATCAAGCTTGGGAATCCGATATTATCCTCAAAGTCAACGCTCCTATTGTTGATGAAAATCTTGATGAAATCGCGCTTATCAAAGAAGGTGCGAGTCTGATCAGTTTTATCTGGCCAGCTCAAAACCCAGAATTGATGGAGCAGCTGTCTAGCAAGAATATCAATGTAATGGCAATGGACTCGGTGCCGCGTATTTCACGTGCTCAAGCATTGGATGCATTGAGTTCGATGGCGAATATTGCGGGTTATCGTGCTGTTGTTGAAGCTGCTCATGAGTTTGGTCGCTTCTTTACAGGTCAAATTACCGCAGCAGGTAAAGTTCCACCGGCCAAAGTACTGGTTGCGGGTGCTGGCGTTGCGGGTCTTGCCGCCATTGGTGCTGCAGGTAGTCTAGGAGCAATCGTTCGTTCATTTGATGTCCGCCCAGAAGTAAAAGAACAAGTCGAGTCGATGGGCGCTGAATTCTTAGAAGTGGATTTCCAAGAAGACACCGGCGCTGGTGACGGCTACGCCAAAGAGATGTCTGATGAATTCAATAAGAAAGCAGAAGAACTCTATGCCGCGCAAGCGAAAGACGTTGATATCATTATTACAACCGCATTGATTCCAGGTCGTCCTGCACCGAAGCTAATCACTAAAGAGATGGTCGATAGCATGAAGCCGGGTAGTGTGATTGTTGACCTTGCTGCGGCTAATGGTGGTAACTGCGAATACACGGTTGCAGACCAAGTAATCACAACAGCAAATGGCGTTAAGGTTGTTGGTTACACCGATATGGTAGGTCGCCTTCCAACTCAGTCTTCACAGCTATATGCAACTAACCTTGTTAACCTACTAAAACTCCTTTGCAAAGAGAAAGACGGCAACATCAATATTGATTTTGATGATGTTGTTCTTCGTGGTGTGACTGTGGTTAAAGAAGGTGAAGTGACGTGGCCTGCGCCACCGATTCAAGTTTCGGCCCAACCTCAACAGGCAAAACCGCAAGCTGCACCTGCTGAACCTAAAGTTGAAGAGCCTAAATCCCCAGCGAAGAAAATTGCAGGCATGGCGATCGCTGTTGGTGCCTTTGCATGGATCGCTTCTGTTGCTCCGGCAGCGTTCTTATCGCACTTCACGGTATTTGTACTGGCTTGTATTGTCGGTTACTACGTAGTTTGGAATGTTAGCCACTCACTACATACACCATTAATGTCGGTGACGAATGCTATTTCAGGCATCATTGTTGTTGGTGCGTTACTTCAAATCGGTCAAGGCAGTGGGGTTGTTACCTTCTTGTCGTTTATCGCCGTGTTAATTGCAAGCATTAACATATTTGGTGGCTTTACCGTTACCAAACGTATGCTTGAAATGTTCCGTAAAGACTAAGGAGTATAACGGATGTCTGAAGGATTAGTACAAGCAGCATACATTATCGCTGCTGTATTCTTTATCATGAGTCTTGCTGGGCTTTCTAAGCAAGAATCGGCTCGTGCCGGTAACTACTACGGTATTACTGGTATGGCAATCGCTCTGTTTGCAACGATCTTTGGCCCTTACTCTGAAGGTCTGGTGTGGATCATTATTGCAATGGTGATCGGTGGTGGTATCGGTATCCACTATGCGAAAAAAGTAGAAATGACTGAGATGCCTGAACTGGTTGCAATCCTACACAGTTTCGTAGGTATGGCGGCAGTATTGGTTGGCTACAACAGCTACATTGATGCACCAGAAGCAGCAACACACGCAGAGCACGTTATCCACCTTGTGGAAGTTTTCCTTGGCGTGTTCATTGGTGCAGTAACGTTTACTGGTTCTATTGTCGCATTTGGTAAGCTGCGTGGCATTATTTCATCATCAGCATTGAACATCCCTCATAAGCACAAATGGAACCTCGCTGCGATCGTTGTTTCGACTTTGCTTATGATCATGTTCGTTAAAGCTGACGGCAGCATGTTTGCTCTGATTGTGATGACGTTGATCGCATTCGCATTCGGTTACCATTTGGTTGCTTCTATCGGTGGTGCAGATATGCCGGTAGTGGTTTCTATGCTTAACTCTTACTCAGGCTGGGCTGCCGCCGCAGCTGGTTTCATGCTAGCAAACGACCTGTTGATCGTAACAGGTGCTCTAGTAGGTTCATCAGGTGCAATTCTGTCTTACATCATGTGTAAGGCGATGAACCGCTCATTCGTTAGTGTTATCGCTGGTGGCTTTGGTCAAGAAGTTACTGTATCCGGCGATGCTGAAGAGCAGGGTGAACACAGAGAAGCGTCGGCAGAAGAAGTCGCTGAAATGTTGAAAGGTTCTAAGTCTGTAATTATCACACCTGGATACGGCATGGCCGTAGCGCAAGCTCAGTACCCAGTGCATGAAATCACTGAAAAGCTTCGTGCCCAAGGTGTTGAAGTGCGATTTGGTATCCACCCAGTGGCGGGTAGGTTACCGGGTCACATGAACGTGTTGCTTGCGGAAGCTAAAGTACCGTATGACATCGTTCTAGAGATGGACGAAATCAACGACGACTTTACTGAGACTGACACCGTACTAGTCATTGGTGCGAACGACACAGTTAACCCTGCAGCGTTAGAAGATCCAAATAGCCCAATCGCAGGCATGCCTGTACTAGAGGTTTGGAATGCGCAAAATGTTATTGTGTTCAAGCGTTCTATGAATACTGGTTACGCGGGTGTACAGAACCCACTGTTCTTTAAAGACAACACTCAAATGTTGTTTGGTGATGCAAAAGAAAGCTGTCTAAGCATTCTAGAGCACTTATAAGAAACCGTTAAATGACAAGGGACTCGATTGAGTCCCTTTTTTTGGTTAGTGCTTTTACATTCATATAAATTATTGGCGCATAATTGATGCCAGTTATCGGATTGCTAAGGTAAAAATTTATCTTTGATAGCGAATGGTATATATTTGATTTATCTGTATGAATTAGCGCTTGGCTTGTGACGATTAAACAAACATTATCATTTATTACATTAAGCTTTTTCGTTTCAGCAACTGCTTTCGCTGATTCGTTGCCTGAGCGTATCGATCATTTTACTAAGTTGTTTGATCATGAAACGGCGGTCGAATCCTACGACATTCGTGTACTACAAGCCGATTATCCAACCAGTTTAATCATGCCATCAGCCATGCTACCGCAAACGGCAAAGTATCCGCTGAAAGATATTCAAAGGCTGTATCAATTATCGAAAACGTGTAGTGGAAAACTACCGCTTAGCCCTTTAATTACGGAGCCTTTAGTGTTTACACGAGCCATGTGTAAAGGGACAGTGTTATCGGATCGCTGGTTCAGTCGTAGTGGTTTGATTCACCCTGGTGGCGGTTCATACGCAGCACGTTACGTAGAACAGTACCCGGAAAAGTTTGAATCGCTAAAGCGCTTTATGCACATTCAAGAGCGACCAAATGAAGATCATGATGAGCTTCTGACTCGCCTAAAACACATGAACAGCGAAGCGATTACCGCATTATTGGCTGGTGCGAGCATGTTTGTAGAGCTCGATGAGCTTTGGCTGAAACGCGGTGACCGATACTATTTGTATCAAGAACCAATCTGGACTGAGAATGCACAGTTAGCCGGACTTTCATATCGTCTGTCAGATGAAGACAATAGCTGTTTCGTTCAGCGAGGCAATATTTGTTGGGAGATCGAAGACCACTCAGAGCTGCTTCAAATTGCGATGATTGTCCTAGTGGTTGCGAATATCTTGTTGGTGATTGGCTGGTCTATCTATCGTTGGAACGTACGCAAACAAGAGATGAAGAGTCGTATGTTAGTACTGCAGATCCTAACGCACGAACTTAGAACGCCTATCGCTAGCCTGTCATTGACGGTAGAAGGTTTTAGGAGAGAGTTTGAACACCTTCCTGAAACGGTTTATGACGAATTTAGACGCCTTTGCGAAGACACTCGCCGATTAAGGCAGCTTGCCGAAGCGAGTAAAGACTATTTACAGTCCGACAATCAACCTCTCGCTACAGAGTGGGTACCAAGCGTACAAGAGTGGTTGGAGTTTAAAATTGAAGAGGAGTTTGGTCCTGATATCAAACTTGTCATTAACCAAGACATCGCTGCGAAAGTAAACGTTTATTGGTTGGGAACTTGTATAGATAACTTAATCAGAAATGCAGTTAAGTACGGAGTTCCACCAGTTACGCTTGATCTCACGACTTCTGACAAGAAGCTGACATTCAAAGTGATAGATAATGGAGACTTGACCCGCAAAGACTGGGGGCAGTTACGTAAACCGTTTGTAAGTAAGAGCGGTCTTGGTTTAGGCCTAACGATAGTTGAATCTATGGTTGGGAAAATGGGTGGACACATGACTCTCATCGGGCCCCCGACAACATTTATTTTGGAGATACCTTGTGAAACAGACATTGCTTCTCGTTGAAGATGATAAAAACTTAGCTGATGGTCTTCTAGTTAGCCTAGAGCAAGCTGGATATGAATGTTTGCATGCAGAACTCATCTCTGAAGTTGAAGGCTACTGGGAACAGGCTGATCTGGTAATCCTCGACCGTCAACTTCCAGATGGCGATTCAGTGGATTCTCTACCTGGTTGGAAAAAGAAGAAAGATATCCCAGTTATTCTGTTAACGGCACTTGTTACAGTAAAAGACAAAGTTGCAGGTTTAGATTCTGGTGCTAATGACTACCTAACAAAACCATTTGCAGAGGCTGAACTATTTGCACGTATTCGCGCGCAACTTCGTTTACCGGATGCAGAAGAGCAGGATAGCTCGAAAGTTGTTGCTCAAGACTTAGTCATCGATAAAGCAACACGTGAAGTCTTCTTTAAAGATCAAGAAGTAACATTAACTCGTACTGAGTTTGATTTGCTTCTGTTTTTAGCGAGTAATCTGGGGCGTGTTTTCACGCGTGATGAACTGCTTGATCATGTGTGGGGTTACAACCACTTCCCAACGACTCGAACTGTTGATACGCACGTACTTCAGCTTCGTCAAAAACTACCTGGTTTAGAAATTGAAACACTACGTGGCGTTGGCTACAAAATGAAAGCGTAATAATGAAACGAAAAGCACTTCCACTATTACTGATGGCGATGACCAGTTTCTCTAGCTCGGCAACCGAGTGGTTTACTGGCAGTAATGCATTAACACAGGTCCATAAGCATATATTGAATGATGACCTGACGTTGATGTTCGATTCATTGGTGGAAGTGTGGCAAAGCAATACTTCTAAGGTGCGAGAGCAGCACCTTAATGAACTGTTCAATCAGGCGCTAAACAAAGATTGTGGTAAGACGTTAACCAAGAATACTTTGCCTGATTGGATAAGTTCAGTCGTTATAAAGCGACACATGATTCAAAGCCCGGGCAGAGATACGTTTCGCTTGGTCATCGACTTAGAGTCTACTGAAAACATTCAAAACATATCCCTAGACAAGTGGGTTGATAAAACTCTTTCATCCGATAGCCAGATGACTAAGAGTGCTAAAAAGGTTGAGAATAGCGACGCGTATTTGTACAACAAGCGCTATAACTTGTCGTCACCCGTTCAGTCCGGCCTTTATCGTCTAAGCGTAAAAGTTGAAGATGGAGCAACTTGGAGTACTTGGGTTATTTTTGGTGAAGTAAAGCTCAAACAGCAAGTACGTTGGGCATCTAAAGACTCGTGGCGTATTGATAAGAAAGAGCTTTTAAATCCGTATTGTCCGTTGCCGCGCTTGGAAGTTGGGCTTTATGATTACGTCAATGAACGCTATGAGCGTGTTTGGGGTAAGAGCTATGAGTCAGATTATCCAATGCAACTAAAGGGTGAAGATATTCCAAGTGATCGCTACGTTCTGGCCGTTTCAATGGCACACGCGCGTTGGCAAGGTGATATAACCATCGAACAGACACAAACGATAAGTAAAACGTATGATATTTCTAGCGAGGAGGAGTTAAAGTAAATTACAATCATGCCGATAACAATGTAAAGGACTTAACAAAGAACTATCAGCATGAACAAAACGACAAAACTACTCGCAACGTCAATAGCCTTAGCTAGCCTTCCTGCTACTGCAGCAAACTATGCCATCGAAGCGCGCGGAGACGCTATGGGTGGCGTTGGTGTTGTATCAGCTAACTTCTTAACAGCCCCATTTTATAACCCAGCTTTAGTTGCTATTTATCGTCGTAACGATGACCTAGGTATGATCACGCCAAGTTTTGGTGTTAATTACAACGATCCAAACAATCTAGTTGATGACGTAGACAGCTTAGTGGACAAGATTAGTGATGGTTCAGTGACCAACGCTGATATCGCTGCACTAGATGGTGATAAACTCAAAGTGGATATTGGCGGCGTTGTCGCATTTGCACTTCCAAATCAATATGTTGCCGCGAATATTTTTGGTAAAGCCTATACAGAATCATTTGTAACACCTGATACTTATACCGCAAATGCAAGCGATATTGTCAATGCGGAGCTAACAGCAGTTAAAGCCGTCTCTATCGGTATTGCTGAGGCTGGTATTTCATTAGCAAAATACCAAACATTCCTTGGTCAACATTTCTCATTCGGTGTATCTCCAAAACTTCAACGAATTTATACCTATAACTACATAGCATCTGCATCAAACTACGATTTGAGCGATGTGCGTGAAAATGAAACTGCTGAAACAACATTTAATATAGATGCGGGTGCGCTCTGGTTTTATGGCCCTTTTAGAGTGGGTTTTTCTGCAACGAATATAATCGATAGAGATATTGATACAAAAGCAGTCACCCAAACTCTTACAAGTACAACTAACCCTGGAGCTTCGAGAGTTGTGACTTCCAACCATTCATACAAGCTTGGTCCAGTATATACAGTAGGTGCTGGTGTTGTTGCTGATTACTTTACGCTAAGCGTTGACTACGATATCAATGAAGCTGAAAAGTTCACAAGCTTTGATGACAATGAACAGATGATTCGTGTCGGTACCGAGGTGGACATTTTACGTCAACTGAAGCTGAGAGGAGGGTACTATAAAAACCTAGCTTACTCTGATTCAGAAGGTACTGTTACAGCTGGTATCGGACTATCTCCTCTAAACCTATTCCAGCTCGATATTAGTGCTAACTACACTAACGAAAATGCAATGGGCGCTTCTATCAATTTCCTTGCTAGTTACTAATTGTGCCTATATAGTTCAGCTCCAAAGTAAAAGGAGCTGAACATGCTAAACGACTTACCAACACTGACTCACGAAGAACAACAAGCTGCTGTTGAGAGAATTCAAGAACTCATGACCAAAGGTGTTAGTACAGCAGAAGCTATCAAGATAGTGGCTCAACAAATTCGAGAAGAAACAGAAACTAAAGAGTAGGGCATTAAGCCCTTCTTTTTTACCTATTAGTGCACTATAACTAAAATATTCTTTTCTACATCTATGACCTCTCAACCTCCAAATAAACGACAAAGCCTCCTCTCCATAACAGAAATCATCATAAATTCAGCATCTTAGCATGGTATAAAATTCCACGTAAAACCCAATACAATTAAGTGTGTAATAAAATTACATTTCACATTACATCAGGTTGCCCATATGCATTCCCGCTTCAAACCTTGGTGTCAATTTGTGTGGCGCTGATTGATTCTGGCGGCTTGATATTTGTTAAGCAGCTGTTTTTATTGATATTAAACGGATTTTCGGTGTGGCAATTATTCTGACTTTGAATCAAGTGATAGATTAGTGTTACGTGAACTTAGAAAGTAATAATTGTAGGATTTAGATTATATAGCGCTTTGATGGACTGGGCGGTTAAAGGTAGACAACTCTATTACGACCTTGGTTCTTTGCTTGGTAGAGAGCTGTATCAGCACGCTTGATCGCGGTACGCATCGATTCCTTTCGCTCCAATTGAGTTAAGCCAATAGACGTAGTGATCTCTAATGATTGTGGCCAAAGATTACGAGCCATGGCATCCATAAACTCCGATATCTTATCGTTACACTGTGACGTAGTTTGCTCTAAGCATACTAGTAAGAACTCTTCGCCACCCCAGCGATACATTAAATAGTTTTCATTGAAGACTTGTTCAGATAGGTCGGAGAAATCCCGTAAGACACTGTCGCCAATGTCATGGCCATGTGTATCATTGACCAATTTGAAATGGTCTAAATCGAATAGCGCGACATGAATAGCCTTACCTTGTTGTATAAGCCTTTCGAAGTCGTAGAAGCTGTCCAAGGCTTGAGTACGATTTCTTGCTCCAGTGAGCGGGTCGGTTGTTGCTTTAACTCGAAGCTCAGCGATCTCGCGCTTGAGGCTGATCGCTTTGGCATCAGAAACCTTACGACAACGATGTATTTGATACATAGAACCCGCTACGTAATAAATTGCGAATGCGACCCATATGCCGATCAAAACTCTGATGAGCGTTAAGTGTGAAATGACTTTTCCGTGAAAAACTATGCTATGGACAGTTAACTGATGAAGTCCCTCTAGGGTACTCGAACCCAATCCAAGTTCTACCGATACGGTATTGGTGATATCCACACCACTGTTGTTAATTGGATGGTTGTAGAAGTCAACCCACCATAAAGGCACGTTGAAATACTCTAAATCAATATTTTCTTTGTCATCAAGCGAAAAGTCGAATCGGTTAAACTTATTGGATATAGGGTCTCCAGTAACACTGTATGCATCATTATGATTTCTCGCGTAAAACCTAAAGCGGGGATTCTCTTGACCTTTATAATCCATATTGATTGTTACAGAGTCATATTTGGAAAGATCTACGCCTTGTCCGTCTTCTGATATAACAAATTCAACCTCACAGAAAGGCGAACGATAATTTCTTTTAAAGTTGCAGTGTAACGTTATTGAACCATTTTCTTGGGTAACATCACCGCGCGTACCACCACCATGGTCTTGATCGGTATTCACTTTGGGCTCGAAACGTTCAGGCGTAATGGTAAAGTTTTTATCCATACCTATGTGGAATGAGATTAGAGAAAATGCAGTGATTGCGAGACATGTTACCGCTAGGAACACATTAAGCTGTCTAAATGTTCTTTCATTCATTAATCAAATCCGTGGAAATTCTTCTATCAAGTAATTGATATTGAAACGATTTCGAGAAGCGAACGATTCTAAAAGGCTAGGGAGCTCACTGATACTGTACACACGTAACTCTGACACACATTTGACATAGATAAACAACAACTATTTGGATTGGGCGCATTTAGTCACAACGTAACTTAATAGCGGTTATTTTTGTAAGTCAGAACTCTATTTGAAAGTGCTTCTCTATGTCGCGATCGGATAATCAGACAGCTAGAATCACCATTGCCCGTATATTGTGAGTTCACAATTGACTCATGTGGACAGGGATTGGTAATCAAGTTCTTCGATAAAGACTAAAAGGCAACATTTATCGCTGCGGCCTTCAAACCAATCATGGTGTGAACCGTCGATTTGGATGAGCTCACCGAGACAATCACGGCGATAGCGAGGCTGATAGATTCTAGGCTTGCGCCTAGAGTATGGAGTCCAAAGCCCGTCAGCAATCATCCATTGTCGGAGAGTTTCTTTAGAAACAATCAGATTATGGTGCTCAGAGAGTTTTTCTAACGCAAACGTGGGTGAAAAATCAAAGTATTATTCACGTACAATCCTTAATACTTCAGAACGAAAGTTATCATTATAGCGCCGGTTGCTTGGGCGACCGCGGGTTGCATGTGCCAAGCTTTTAGCGCCATAAGTTGCTAACTGCTTCAACAGTCGTCTGACATGTCGAGTCGAGACATTTAAAATGTCTGCAGCGTCGACTTGTCGTAAGCGTTTTTCTTGTACATCCGTTAGAACTTTGAATCGATTTATCTCGTGATCACTCATAGCAATTAACATCAGTTTAGGTCCTCAAAGCCAAGCAACACTTTAAGCTTAGGAGGACATTTTAAAGTTGCTCAAACCGGACATTACTATATTGCTCTTACAAAATCAGTGCGTATTATCTATCTTATGTTAAATTGAGTTTGCAATAACTAAGGCAGAGCTCAACTGAGTTACCCTGCCTTATCTTATGCACACTCTCTGTGCTTGATATTGAAGTTATTTAACCGAAACGCTTATTTACCATAAAATAGCTAATATCTAATGATAATAATCTTCGATTCTTAACTTTAATATTAGCCAGCTTAGCCACCGGCCAATTTAACTTTAAGACCTTTCTTTTCAAGGTGCGCTTTTATTTTATCACGAGCGTCACCCTGAATTTCAATGTTGCCGTCTTTTACAGAGCCGCCACAACCGCAAACTTTTTTAAGTTCCGCAGCCATTAATTTAAGTGGCGCGTCATCTAGGTCTAAACCTGTTACAACGGAAACGCCTTTGCCTTTACGACCTTTAGTTTCACGTTGAATTCGAACAATACCGTCACCCTTAGGGCGCTCGACTTTTTCTTCCTCAGGTTTAATACGACCCGTTTCTGTGGAATACACTAAGCTCATAGTCTTTTACTTCTTTTGTTGTTGCTGTGCTTTTTGCTTTGCTACCAAGTAAGCTTCGATATGGCGCTGGATTGCCATTTTCGATCCCTTAATAAGACGACCGTTAAACATGCAGTACCAAGCGTTAGGTTCGCCTGTATCGTTCTTGATTTGATAGCCATTAAAGTTTTCCGCTTGGCCACCTGAACCTGCTCGAGGTTTATTTAATGAAGTGAACTCTTTTGGATCAATGATAGATGCAGTGTCAATCCACCAATCGATGCTCTTCTTCAAAGCGGTCAAGTTACCTTGAATTGCGTGGTTTTTTAATTTTGCACGCCAAATAGTATTCGTCGCATCTGTTGATTGCAGATGAACTCCTCGATAAATCGAATTAGCCATATCTATGAATCATCTTTCTGTTTTCACTACACTAATCATAAGTGTACTATTAATGATATCAAGCATAATATGACAAAAACACCTGACCAGGTACGGTAATTTGAGAAAAAAAGTTCCGGTTTTGACCGACCCTTCACAAGTTAATTTCTTTGTTAAGAAACTCAATAACGAGGCTTCACTAGATGTTATAGATGAGTTGACCGACAATCAATATTCTCGAAACTCTATGCTAGGAATTCTATCTGACTGGAACCGTTATTTAGCATTTTGCCTTAAACATCATATTAATACCTTGCCTGCTTCCGTTACAGCAATTCGTCGATTTCTCGAAACAGAGGCTCACGAACGTAAGTTTTCCTCACTAAAACGTTACACTGCAACGCTATCCCTTCTGCACACGATTTTAGGGTTCCCTAACCCAATAAAACACAAGCAGGTAAGATTTACCTTAGTTCAATTGCAGATATCGAAATCAGGCGATGCGAAACAAACAAATGCGATGACTTATCATCATTTAAACCAGCTCAACAACAACTTAGCCAAACCCAATGCACCTCTTAAAGATATCCGTGATGTTTCGATTTATAACGTGATGTTTGAATGTGCTTTAAAACGCTCAGAGCTCAAGAACTTAAAAGCTAGCCATATCTCAACCAGAGATAATGGTAATTGCGTCCATGTGGCAGACTCAACATATCAACTCTCAGAAGTAGCTTCTGGCCACCTACAACGTTGGATTGAAATGAGTGAGCCTTTCGATGAGCAACCTTTGTTTCGATCCATAGATCGACACGGTCATATTCACAACCAACCGTTAGATGATTCTTCGATCTATAGAATCGTAAGGCGCGCAAGTGATCTGCTTGGACTAACCGGAAGTTTGAGCTTTTCTGGTAACTCTATCCGCGTGGGTGCAACACAAGAATTGGCGAAACAAGGAATGACGATCAGAGATATTCAAGACTTTGGACGCTGGATGAGTCCGGTCATGCCGGCGCAATACTTAGGTCAGTTGGCTAAATCCGAAGAAGGGAAAATTGTCTTTAAAGAAATTATTCCGTGGCAGTCATGATACCGCCACGGAGAGATAGTGCTTTATTTCAGGCTCGTGCGCACACAGTTCTCAAGGAATGAACTAAATGTGTGACCGTTATGCTCAACCATCTTCGGGAACATTGAAATAGGTGTCATACCAGGGAAGGTATTCACCTCATTTAGGTATATCTCATTATCTTCTGTTAGGAAGAAATCGATTCGTGACAGGTGACGAAGCTTCATCTGAGTAAATACTTTTCGAGCATCGTTATCAATCTGCTTCAACTGCTCTTCAGTTAAGTTCGTCGCTTCAACTTCCGTCGTTGAGTGACTATCGGCACCATATTTCTCTTCATATGTGTAAAACGCACCGTTAGGAGCTATAACTTCACCTGGTTTACTAATGTGCAGCTCACCATCGATCTCATAAGCTGCAACTTCTAGTTCACGAGGTACAACCGCTTTCTCAACTAATACTTGATCTGAGAAGGTAAATGCTTTGTTCACGGCTTCTTCAAGCTGCTCACTTTCAGTCACTTGGTAACAACCCACTGAAGAGCCTTGTCTTGCCGCTTTAACAAATACTTTGCCCCACTTTTCGAATGCTTCTTTCGCAGCTGTGTGGCTTTGTTCGTTATTATCTGAAAGGAAAAGATATGGCGTGTTAGGAATACCTAAAGCGTCGTACCATAACTTAGACGTGATTTTATTGAAGCTATTATTGCTTGCTTCTGAACCACAGCCTAAATACGGTATCTTCGCCATCTCAAACAGAGATTGGATATCACCAGTTTCACCAGGGAAGCCGTGAATACAAGGTGCAATAAAATCGATCTTCATTTGATCTTTATCGCCACAAAGCATTTGGTTATTGATATCTAGGTAGACCAACTCACCCGAATCAAGACACCACCCTTCACTTTTGATTTCGACACGTACAACATTGAAATCTTCAATACTATTGAGTTGTTCGAAAAGATAGCCAGCTGATACTAACGATACTTCATGCTCTGATGAGCCGCCGCCGCATAGTAGAAGAATATTTGTGGTGTTCATTGTTTAATTCGGTCCTTGAGAACTCGGTTTACTTTCGTTCAATGATAAACAAATAGAGAGCGAGTTTCAGTATTTTGAAGGTGAAAGTGTTGATATCAAGCTTAAGCGTCTAACTATTGCGCGAATACAACGATAAAAGAAAAAGAAGGAGCCACTGGCTCCCTCTTTAAATGATTAGTTCAGCTTATTTAAAGTTGGATATGCTGAGTTCTTGATCTCGTCGATGCTTTTAACAAATGGCTTCAAGTTTTGGAAAGTCTTTGGAAGCGTTGCGATAGCTTGTTTAGCTTCAGCTTTAGTCGCGTAGTCACCGTAAAGTACCGTGAACCATTTGGTACCATTAACAACTTTGTAGTTTTCCCAAACTGGTTGAGACGTTGTTGGCAATTGATTTACAAAAGAGTCCACTTTGCTTTGGCTGCCTACAGCAACAACTTGAACGGTGTAACCAAAACGCTGGTTCATTTGCTGCTTCTTGGAAGGACCTTTTACTGTAGCCACTGGTTTTACAGTTGTTGTCTGAGTAACTTCTTGTTTAACAGGTTCAGTTTTAACAACGTTCACAGTTACGTTTTCTTCGCTAACGCCTGAGCCCATTTGGTCTGATTTTGATACGACCGGAGCTTCAACTTGCGCAGTTTTGTACTCTTCTTGATAACTTTCTGAAGTCACATCCGTAATGTAGTTTTCGGATACACACGCAGCCAACAGAAGTGGCAGAGTCGCAATTGCAATTTTTTTCATGGAAAGCTCAACGTCCTTAATAAATAACTACTATAAATCATGCCGATAGCTCGGTATAGAATCAAGTTAACTTTAATATTATACACAATTTACGGGTGACCTATTTCACAAACTTAATCGCATATCGCATACATGATCTAATTTCGGTGAAATTCCCATCAACCTGGTTAGGAAAAGTACGCTAGGATGATGGTGTGTTTATCTGAAGGAAGTATTATGAACCCACTCGACTCGTTACTGAAACCTCGTTCAATTGCTGTCATTGGAGCATCAAAACGAGAGTCTAGAGCCGGCTACATCGTAATGAACAACCTACTCCATGGAGACTTTAAAGGCGCAGTAATGCCAGTCACTCCAAAATACGATTCGGTCGCTGGTGTTCTTTCCTATAAAAATGTATCACAACTCCCGATCACACCAGATTTAGCTATTCTCTGTACACACGCATCACGCAATATTCAGCTTTTCAAAGACATCGCAGACAAAGGAATTCGTTCGGTGATCGTTCTTTCGTCTGATATGCACCAAATTACACCCGACGGCGTAACGATTGAGTCCGAATGTTTGAACATTGCTAAAGAGAATAACATTCGAGTGTTAGGGCCTAACAGCTTGGGGATTATTCTCCCTTGGATAAACCTCAATGCTTCGTTTTCCCCGGTATCGGCTCTCCCTGGAAAGATTGCGTTCGTTTCCCAATCCGCAGCTGTGTGCACCACAATTTTAGATTGGGCAAATGACAAAGAAATCGGCTTTTCCGCCTTTATTTCTATCGGCAACGGCAGCGAAATCGACTTTTCCGAGCTACTCGATTACCTCAGTACCGATTCTCATACAGAGGCCATCCTTCTCTATATAGATACCATTAAAGATGCTCGCCGCTTTATTTCAGCCGCGCGAGCAGCTTCACGTAACCGAAGAATCCTAGTATTAAAAGGCGGTAGAACTGAACGTGGTCGTGCAGCAGCAATGGCTCACACTGGTGGCACCGATACTCTCGATATCATTTATGACTCAGCGATTCGACGTAGCGGTATGTTGCGTGTAAAGAACATGCACGAGTTGTTCGCCGCAGTAGAAACATTAACACACTCTGTACCACTTAGAGGCGAACGCCTTGCCATCGTTACCAACGGTGGAGGTCCTGCAATAATGGCCGTTGATACCCTGTTCGAACGAGGCGGTAAACTTGCCGAACTGTCAGAAAATACGTATCAAAAACTCAATCAGCGATTACCTGACAGTTGGTCTCACAGCAATCCAATTGACATAGTGGGTGATGCTGGTGAACAGCGTTACATTGACACTATCAATACACTCCTCGATGGTGATGAAGCTGATGCTATTCTGATTATGCATAGCCCTTCTGCCATTGCGCATTCAGCGCGGACAGCTGAAAAGGTCATTGAAGCTATCAAACGACACCCAAGACATAAGCACTTCAATATATTGACAAATTGGTCTGGTGAACTCACAGCTAAGCCTGCAAGAAAGCTCTTTACCGACGCCGGAATCCCAACCTATCGCACTCCCGAGAGCTCAATTGTCGCTTTCATGCACTTGGTCGAATACAGGCGTAACCAAAGACAGTTAATGGAAACCCCAACAACTGCAGAAAAAGTTCACATTGATGATCTCGCTGATGCGAAAAATTGGATAAACACGCAACTACTGGATAAAAAAACAGTAGTTCTTGATACCCACCAAAATAGCCAATATTTTAAACACTTCAACTTGGATGTACTGCCGACGTGGATAGCATCTGACCCGAGTGAAGCGGTACATATTGCGGAAACAATTGGCTATCCAGTTGCTGTTAAACTTCGCTCACCAGACATCCCGCACAAGTCGGACGTTCAAGGTGTAATGCTGAACCTTAGGAATAGCAATGAAGTAGCTAACGCCGCGCAAGCTATTCTCGATCGCACGCAGCTCTCCTACCCAACCGCAAACGTCCACGGATTACTGATCCAAGGTATGGCAAAGCTTGCGGGGGGACAAGAACTGAGAATTAAAGTCACAACTGACGAAACATTCGGGCCAATCATTCTATTAGGGCAAGGTGGTTCTGAGTGGGATGAATCGTTAGACGCGGCAGCAGCTTTTCCACCACTCAACATGACGCTTGCTCGCTATTTGATTATCCGTGCTATCAAGAGCGAAAAGATTCGTTTGCAGAAACTCCCTAATCCTATCGATATTGAAGGCTTGTCAGAACTCTTAGTTCGAATATCACAAATGGTGGTCGATTGCCCAGAAATAAAAGAACTGGATATTCATCCAGTACTAGCAAATGGGGATAAATTTACCATTCTTGATGCAGATATCACGCTAGAGCGTTATGAGGGTGACGCGCAGGAAAGGTTAGCGATTCGCCCTTACCCTGTAGAACTTGAAGAAACTATTACGTTAAAAGATGGTTCGACGGCTCTTCTCAGACCAATCCTACCGGAAGATGAGCCAATACACGCTGACTTTATAAGTAGAGTATCAAAGGAAGACCTCTATAAACGTTTCTTCAGTGATGTGGGAGAGTTTAATCATGAAGCTCTGGCTAACCTCACTCAAATCGATTTTGATAGAGAGATTGCTTTTGTCGTTCTCAAAGAAGAACAAGGTCAACCATCAATCATCGGCGTTTCTCGAGCATTAATCAATCCAGAAAACACCGACGCCGAGTTTGCGATACTGATACGGTCAGACTTAAAAGGTGTCGGCTTAGGCAAAGTGTTGATGAAGAAGATTATCGATTATTGCCAATCGAAACAGACCAAGCAGATCTCTGGAATGACGATGCCAACTAACCGCGGCATGCTGATGCTTGCGCAGAAGATGGGATTCAAACTAGACATCAGCTTTGAAGATGGGACGGCTGATATGGTGTTACCCCTTCAGCCATAGTAGATATTGAGAGTCGCATAACGTGACTCTCAACGTCATCACTTAAGAGGCCAAGTCTTTTTCAAATGTTGAATGCACCAAGACTTGGCATCCCCCATCTTGTTGCGGCGCCATGCGATGACAATATCAATACTTTGCTTCTCCGTGCCGGCAATTTGTTTAATTGCACCACTCTCAATCAGAGGTTGAGCAACAACTGTCGGTAATGTCCCTATCCCTAAGCCCGAGGTAACAGCTTCTACCTTTGCAGCGAAATTGGTTACTGTCATTCGTGGTTGGCGCTCAAGGATATTTACGCTTATGGCAGGTTTGTCACGAGCAGTATCAGCGATGGCTATTACCCTGTAACTTTCTCTAGCCTTCTGATCGAACTCACCAGCACGCTTGTGTACGTAGTGATCTGTAGATGCTACCCACATCATCTCGAGTTTACCAATGACTTCACTTTTCATGTCATTAGGTACCGCTTCCATCTTAGGGCAAATCAACAAATCTGCTCGATCATCTATCAAAGACTCCCAACATCCTGCCAGAATCTCCTCTTGCAGTTTCACGCGGGTCTTGCTGATCTTACCCAGTTCATCAATGAGTGGGAAAAAGTTCGATACCGGTAGAATACCGTCAAATGCAATAGTCAGGTCGAGCTCCCAACCATTCGCTAAGATACTAGCTTCATTAACCAACCTTTCTGTCGCACCTAAGATGATTCTACCTTGCTCTAAAATCAGCTGACCCGCTTCCGTAAAGTTAGCTCGGTGGCCAGAACGGTCAAAGATCATGATATCTAAATCTTGTTCAAGCTTTTGAATTTGATAGCTTAAAGACGAAGGTGCCCTATCAAGCTCGTTAGCGGCAGCAGCAAAACTACCACGACGGCTGATTGCATCTAAAATGTGTAATGCTTCTAAAGTGATTGGACTCTGCAAATTACACCTCTTCCCACTGAGTGATATACATCACAAAATTTAAAATCAAAATGAACTATTAATAGATTCAATAATACATCTAATTACATGTTTTAAAAGGAATTTTATACCGTCGCATTTACTGTGTAAATACTTTAATTGACATAAATAACAATGATAACAATAGTAATTCTCATTTAGATCCAATAGGATGGCATACGCCCAAGCAACCTATTATGGATTTAAGGTTTCAAATAAATGTATAAAAAGTCACTATTGTCAGCTTCCATTATTTTAGCTGTATCCCCCGCTCTTCATGCTGAAGAATACTCACTTTTTGATGAAGTCGTTGTTTCTTCTACTCGTACAAATCAACAACTAGAAGATGTAGCCGCATCTGTTGCTGTCATTAACGACAAAGACATCGAATCAAAGATGATGAACAGCGTCGAAGATCTATTCCGTTATACTCCAGGAGTTACCGTAACAACAAACTCTCGTCAGGGTATTCAAGGAATCAACATTCGTGGCATGGAAGGTAACCGTGTCAAAGTTATCGTTGATGGTGTCTCACAAACAAACCAGTTTACTCCAAGCGGCACACAACAATATAACTTCATCAACTCTTCTCGCGTTGATGTAGATGTAGATATGCTAAAATCTGTCGAAGTTGTAAAAGGCGCTGCATCGTCACTTTACGGCTCTGACGCTATCGGTGGTATTGCCGCATTTGAAACCAAAGATCCAAGTGATTTCTTAAAAGGTCGTGATTTTGGTGGCCACGCTAAGTTTAATTTCTCTTCGGCAGACAACACTTTCAGTGAATCAGTCGCTCTTGCAAACAAAATCGGTGATTTAGAAACTTTAGTTGCTTATACAAGACGTGACGGAGAGGAAGTAGATAACTTTGGTTCTCCTGACGAGCAAGAGACTCAAAACAACAACCTACTCGTTAAGCTCCAATATCAATTAAATGATAATCACCGCTTAGAATTTTCTGGAAACTTCATTGAAAACTCTGGTGATACAGATTTACAAAGCGCGAGCTATAGCAATTACTACGGTGAAGATTCGACGAGCCAGCAACAGGTCGGCATCAAACACATTTGGAATGCTAACCGAGCGTTTGCTGATGAAATTACTTGGCAATTAGATTGGTTAGCTAAAGAAGAAAATGGTGTAACTCATCGTACGTCGAATGGTGGTAGCCCTTTCTTACCGCCAGCAGGTAACGTTCAGAAAAAAGACTACATCTATTCTGATGAAGGCTATCAGTTTGATGTTCAACTCGACAAGTTCTTCACTACGGGTAATGTAGAGCACTACTTCATCTATGGTGCAGCGTACTCAGATAAAGACATCAAAAACGTCAATAAAGAGTATAACTCGATCAGTGCTGATCAAACTATTTTCTATATTCCAGCAGCATCAGAGAAAAAATACGGTTTCTTTGCACAAGACGAGATGACAATTGGTAATTGGCTAATTACTCCTGGTGTGCGATTTGACGGCTTTGAAACCAATCCTGGTGACACTAGTCAGAACCCGAGTGGCAACCCAGCAAGTGATTACGCTAAATACTCAGATTCGGCAGTCACTGGTCGTTTAGGTACGACGTACACGCTAAATGATGAAAACAAAATTTTCGCGCAAATCAGTCAAGGTTTCCGTGCTCCTGATTTCCAAGAACTTTATTACTCTTTTGGCAACCCTGCTCATGGTTATGTAAATATCCCAAACCCAGATTTAGAAGCTGAAGAGAGCATTTCGTACGAACTAGGTTGGCGTCATAACACTGACTTATCATCGTCTGAAATTGCAGTTTTTTATAGTGACTACAAAAACTTTATTGATAGCCAACCGGTCGGTGGCTCAGGCAGTCCTACAGACCCTACGATTTACCAAAGTGTCAACATCGATGAAGCTGAGATCAAAGGTATTGAGGCATCGAATACCCTTTCTTGGAATAGTTTCATGCCGGTACAAGGTGTTAGTAGCCGTTTAGCTGCAGCATACACTGAAGGTAAAGATGGTAAAGGTAATCCTCTTAACACCATTAACCCTTGGAATGCTGCTGTCAGCTTAAACTATGACTCTCCAAGTGCAATGTGGGGTACGTCGATTGATCTAAACTACACAGCTAAGAAAAAGTCATCAGACATCGATAGCACTGGTTTAACGTCTCCAATCCGTGAAAATGCCGCATCTACAGTTGTCGACTTAACGGCTTACTACATGCCGATGAAAGACTTGACGCTTCGTGCTGGTATTTTCAACGTTACAGACGAGGAGTACTACGAGTGGAATGATGTTCGTGGTTTCTCGCAAGAAGACAAAGATTACACACAACCAGGTCGTAACTGGTCTGTCACTGCAAAATACGAATTCTAATAAGCTTTACCAAACTTAAAGTACAAAAAAGCCAGCATATCTGCTGGCTTTTCTATATTTCACTTAAAATTGTAATAAAAAGGGAAAGTGAAATTACTTTTCTGCCATTTCTTTCTTAACCATAACAGCTGCAGCGATGATGAAAGTAACGATTAGGCCTAATTCCATGATTAACTCCAAACAAAATTAACATTAAAGATATATTTTGCGCGTATAGTAACACAATGAATGCGTAAAGATACTTTTTAACCACAAATTTACTTTTATTCCGATTCAGATCAAAAAAGGCGCCCTAAGGCACCTTTTTGGCAAATAAATCGACCTGATTTTATTAAATTAACCAGGAAAACCGTTAGGATTATTAGACTGCCAACGCCACGTGTCTGCTGTCATTTCGGATAGCGTGCGTGTCGCTTTCCATTCCAGTTCTTTTTCAGCTTTAGCAGGGTCAGCCCAGCACTCAGCAATGTCACCAGGACGACGTTCAACAAGTTTAAAAGGAACTTCTTTACCACTTGCCTCTTCAAACGCTTTTACCATTTCTAGAACACTAGAACCATTACCCGTTCCTAAGTTATAGATATGAAGACCATCCTTTTTGCCCACTTTTTCTAATGCAGCGATGTGACCATCAGAAAGATCCATCACGTGGATGTAATCACGCACGCCAGTGCCATCTTTAGTTGGGTAATCACTACCAAATACAGATAGGAATTCACGACGGCCAACTGCAACCTGAGAAACAAATGGCATTAAGTTATTTGGAATCCCTTGCGGGTCTTCACCCAATTCACCGCTTGGGTGTGAACCAACCGGATTAAAGTAACGCAATAAAGTAATGCTCCAGTCAGGGTTGGCTTTTTGGAAGTCTGTTAAACACTCTTCAACCATTAACTTACTGCGGCCATAAGGGTTAGTTGCACTTGTTGGGAAATCTTCGGTAATAGGCACGTTAGCAGGGTCGCCGTATACCGTCGCTGAAGAACTGAATACCAGTGTTTTTACGTTCGCTTCGCGCATCGCATCCACAAGCGCAAGTGTTCCATTCACATTGTTATCGTAGTACTCAAGCGGCTTTTCTACAGATTCACCAACCGCTTTAAGGCCCGCAAAGTGAATAACGGCTTCAATGTTATTCTGCTTAAGTGTGTCGATTAACAGAGCTTTGTCGCGAATGTCGCCTTCAACAAAAACTGGTTTAACACCAGAAACTTTTTCGATACGTTCAAGAACGCTTGGCTTACTATTATATAAATTATCAAAGATGAATGGCGTCATCCCTGCTTTGATCATCTGAATACTTGTATGGCTACCGATGTAGCCCATACCGCCGGTTACTAAAACGTTCATTTTAAGCCCTGTTTTTATATGTATGTGATATTGGCCTTATGTTACAACAAGTTATCCATAAGATGTAGGTAAAACTAAAGCCAATGCTTGCATGGTTAAGTTTAGAGCATAGAAAGCAACTCCCTTGCTAATATTTGCTCTTTCCATCAAGAGCATTTAAGGAATTAGAGATTATTTCTAAATTAATGTATACACGTTACGTTAATAGAAATTTGAATATGATCACTGTTTAAATCAGCGATTTAGTGGAACGTCTAAGAGCACTAAAATTTAAGGATAGTCTATCTGTGACAACAAAAGTACTACTGAACTGCGACATGGGCGAAAGCTATGGCAGTTGGACAATGGGTGACGATGAAGCCGTCATGGAATGGGTAGATATGGCCAATGTAGCGTGTGGCTTTCACGCTTCAGATCCACACGTCATGTCGAAAACCATTAAACTGGCGAACCATTACAATACTAAGGTGGGCGCGCATCCCGGTTATCAAGATCTGGTAGGTTTTGGCCGTCGCTCTATTCCTCACTCGATGAAAGAGATCGCTGAATTAGTCTGTTATCAAGTTGGGGCGTTAAAGTCCCTTTGCCAACATCATGGAAGCCAACTGCATTACGTAAAACCCCACGGCGCACTGTACAACGACATGATGGCGAATACGCAAATCTTCAATGCGGTTTCAGAGGCCGTTTCAGGTTTTGGAATCCCACTTATGATTCTCTCTACCGCCAACAATCAGAAGTTCCTCGATATTGCAGATAATTACGACCTTCCACTTTTACTTGAAGCCTTTGCAGATCGTGCCTATCTCAATAATGGACAGCTAGCCCCGCGCTCTGTGGCTGGTTCAGTGTATACCCAACAAGACGATATTTATAACCAAGTCATGCAGATAGTAAACTATGGTTCTGTGACCACTATCGAAGGCGAACGGCTTGAAATTGAAGCTGACACAATTTGCGTCCATGGTGATAACCCTCAATCCATCGCTTTGATTAAACGAATCAGCCAAGACATCAATGCAATTAGATAGCACCAATAAATCTCTTTACCCTTCTTCAGTGAATACGGAAGCTTATGAAGAAACTAACATTTAATGTAGCGATCGAACCCATTGCTGAGTGCAGCGTAATGATCACACTTGATCTTGATGGCGAAACGCAATCATTAACAAAATCACAACAAAATCTCATTAACCCAATAGCGATAGACGCTCCCATCTTCATCGCATCTATCGCTCAGCGTATAAGGCAAACATTCACGCCCTACTTAATGAACGTCACCCCTGCCTACAACACAATTCTTGTGGACTATCTCCCATACAGGCTTCAAGAGTCGGAGTTTATTAGTCGACTAGAGCAGCTGATTTCAGACATTGATATATCTAGTCTTTCGAGCGACCAGTCAAAAGCAATATTGACCATACCCACGTACTACAGCAAAGAAACCGCGCTCGATCTCTCTCGTTTTGAGCAACAAGGGATATCACTAGAGGAACTTGTTGAACTTCATACCAATACCATCTATCAAGTAAGTGCCGTCGGCTTTATGCCCGGGTTTGCTTTTCTTTCCGACGTCGCACCAGAACTTTCTATGCCAAGACACGAAACGCCGCGTCTCTCAGTTCCGAAAGGCAGTGTCGGAATCGCCGATAGAAAGACGGCAGTCTACCCAGATCAATCCCCTGGTGGTTGGAATATTATTGGTCGCTCTCCTTTACAGCTGTTCAATAGCAAAGTTTCCGTAGAACATTTGAATGATGCATCCTTTTTTAACGTAGGCGACCAAGTGAAGTTTGAAGCGATTAGTAGACAGGATTTTCTTGATCTTGGAGGATGCTTGAATGACTAAAGGTTCCATAACAATATTAAAACCTGGGCCGCTCTCGCTAATTCAAGACTTTGGACGTTATGGTCTTTCACATCTCGGGCTTACACAGGGGGGACCCGTTGACGATTACGCGTACAGTTGGGCAAACCATCTACTCCAGAACCCTAATAATTGCCCTGCACTCGAAATTACCTTAGGACAATGTGCAGTTGAAGTGAATCAAGAGTGTGTATTGGCTATCACGGGTGGAGATCTACAGGCTAAGCTCGACGGCGTTCCAATAGCGAATTGGTCGACCTTTATAGTTCGTAAAGGACAAGTGCTTTCGTTTGGATTACCGACAAATGGGCTTAGAGCCTACTTAGCTGTAAGAGGTGGTTTTAAAGCACCTGTAAGTCTAACCAGTACTTCGACCGTAGTACGAGAGAAAGTTGGAGGACCAACTCAAGACGGGCAAGCTTGCCAAGCAAATCAACAGATTCATTTTGAGAAACACCCTATTCCGGCTGATTTTAAACCTCTCAGTGTGACGTTCCGTTACACACCAGATTACAACCTCCCCCTCAAACTACGAGTTATTGAAGGGTACCAATCAAACCTATTCTCAGAGAATGCTAAGTCAACGTTCTACAACACCTCTTTCACGGTCAGCCAAAACTCCAATCGCATGGGCTACCGATTAAGTGGTGAGCCGGTTGAGTCACCGGCTACGAATATGTTGTCTGAAGGCATTGCATTAGGTGCGATTCAAATACCAAAAGATGGGCAGCCTATTATTCTGCTCAACGATAGGCAGACAATTGGCGGTTATCCAAAGCTAGGTTGCGTTGCACGTATCGATTTACCAAGACTGGCTCAAGCCAAGCCGGGGCATCAGGTCACGTTTGTTGAAGGTGATCGCTCAGGGCTACAAGATGTTTGGTGCCAATGGGCTAGGTTCTTTGGATATTAAGTCACCACACTATATAAAGCCCAGTGTTAGCTAAATTCACTATAAAACAAAGGGTGACGCTCATGTGAGCGTCACCCTTTTTATATCTATGCTTATCGACAAACGTCAGCGAGCCTAAATTAATCGATTCTCACCAGTAACAATCGCTAGGGCTGCAGGATAGCCTCGCTCTTGAGTAAGAGTAACCGCTTTTGCCTCAACGTCATCAATATTAAGTGACATTGTCACTGGATGTGCGCCTTCAATGGTTGTTTGCTGCGCTTCGCCGTCAAACCAACGGCTATTGATCTTCTGAGCCGCTTCCAGAGTTGAGGATGCTTTTACAACCTCTAGTCTTGCGTATTTCTCACCGCAGAAAGAGACATCAGAAGCGCGCAAACTTGGGTCGGTACCAGGGATCTGTTGAGCACCAAATAGAGGCTTTCCACCAACCGTCGCCGATTTGAAGCTAGGGATAAATTGAGCCATGTGTTTTATCGCAGCTTGTGTTCGTTGCTCTAACTGTTCTTCCGTCCACCCCGATACGATCTTCTTCAATAACTTCTGGGGAAGTTGAGGTTGAGAAGATTCTGCAGAGGAAGAAACCAATCCACCTTCAAATAGCGTAATACCTTCTGTCATGCCGTGTAACTGAAATACACCATCAGCATAAGGCGTTAATTGCGCCATGCCTTGCGGTGTGCCTCGTGGCCCGTGGAATATCACTTCAGGCCACTCTTCATTGTGTTCACGACAGTCAGCCCAATCCGTTACATACGCAGCCTTAAATTCGACAAGACGTTCTTGTTTGGAGCCAACATAATCGTCGACAACACCGGTTTCAAACCCACTCGCATTAATCAGATACTGAGCAGTAATCTTTTGCTTATTCCCCTGTTGATCGGAATAGCACAGCTCCCACTCATCCTTTATCTGAGTGACCGATATTAATCGGCTGTTGGTGAGAATATTACAATTGTTCTGCTTTTCTAAAGACAACTGAGCCATTGCTGATAAGCGGAACACGCTCAATCCATACTCCTGAACCACAGCTACTGGGTACTTCAGCGTGCCTAAATCAGTATGCTTTGCAAATGGAATACACCACTCATCCAATGTACTTGGATTTTTTGGTTGGTTTTTAGTTGATAAAGCGACTAGTTCTTCTTTGTGATACAGCTTGTAATACTCGTCAGGGTTGCCGAGTACTTGATTGCTGGCATCCTCCTCAACTAAAGCTTGATACGCAGACTTAATGACTTTCAAGCGTGGTAACAACTCTTCAGGCTGACCACCGTCACTATGAGGTACCGCAATAACAGTTGGGCGAATATTGAGCGTGTGAGGAAATAGACGAACAGTATCGATAGATTGAGCGAGAAGTTGAAGACATTGCTCTTGAGAAATATCACGATACAAATTTCCACCAGCGTGCAGATGACAAATCGGAGGCCCATTCACCAAGCTTGGCCCTTTCTCCAACAAGGTAACCTCATATCCAAGCTCGCTGAAATGAATTGCACTGGTTGCACCTGCAATACCACCGCCTACTATCGCTATAGACGGTTGTTTTTTATCCATTTTGTTCTGGTTCATTGGACTCTAAAGCCTAAAATTAACTACTTTGTATTCTACGTAGGATTGACGGTGAATTAAATCACATTTTTATCAAGGTCTTAGTTTGTCATCATCAGAAGTCAAACTAAAAAAACAAAATTTATTGCTTGACTCAATATGTGTGAATGAAAAAAAGAGCAAGATAAAACACGCCAAAACTGGCCTAAGTACGGCAGCACAAAGGCTCGAAGATAACTCATGTGACATCTTAATTAACTTATCCCTAAAGTTATCCACCGATTTTGTGGATAACTGTTGATAAGATGCAATTCTGTTGCGCAAACCCTTTGTTTACAGGGACTAAAGAGAAATAACTGCAAAGATGAATTTATTATTACAGCCTATGAACAGGTATAAACAGCCCTCTGTTCGGGTAATTTATCCCCTCTTTACTTTACCCTGTGGGTAACCTTACTAATGACCGCTCCAAAAACAACAAAAGTGCGCACAACCGAAAACGTTTGAACGCACTCATTTGATGTTGGCTTACCCATAACGTCAGCTTCAATACCAACGATCACTTTGAAACCAATTATTTATAGGTATTGAATGCCATAGCCCTTTGAACAGAGCGAGAATTCGACCCAAAAGCACTGTCGAGCTAGTTAAAGTCCTTCTTCATAGGCGCAAGAAGTCGCTTAATCAGACTATTGACCACCGCAGCTAATGTAACAAAGGTAATCACTGGTAACGCAATCCATAGAACAGGATGAAGCGTCACGGGCAATTCAAAGCCAAAAGTCATTAAACTCGCCACGCTTAGCTCAGCACCCAGTGCAGCAATACTGCCAGCGACAAGTGCCATGATGCCGTATTCACACCAAATCGTGTTTAGAATGCGACTTTTGCTAGCACCTAACGTTCGATACAAGCGAATCTCTTGTTGACGTTGAGATAAGCTCAAACGCAGTAACGTGAAGATCAGAAGCAATCCTGCTACAACGCCAAGGCCCGCTAATACAGTGATCGACCATACGATCTGCTTGAGCAACTCTTGGATCTTACTTCCCATCTTACGAATATCCATCAAGCTAACTGTTGGATGGTTACGAGAGAGTTGACTCAACATTTCATCGTGTTGTTCTTGCAATCTAAAGCTTACTAACCAAGTCGATGGTATCGAACTCAGGACATCCGGTGTAAAGATAAAGTAGAAATTTGGCTTCATTTCACGCCACTCTACTTCACGAATAGTATTTAGCTTGGCATCAAAACGCTGACTGTTAATCGTAAATGAAAGTTCGTCACCAATTTTAAGACCTAGTTGATCAGCTACCTCCGATTCAACAGAAACACCATTCTCCGAAGTCCATTGCCCAGCAACCACTTCATTGTATTCAGGGAGAGATTCGCCCCAAGTAAAGTTGATTTCGCGGCTTAGCGCATCAGTGTCTCCCGCTTTTTCACTATACTCACCCGCTTCAACGCCATTAATCGTCGTTAGACGACCACGAATTATCGGAAAAGCTTGTGTACGCTCGACGTTGTTTGCATCAATCGCTTCGAGATAAGCCTCTTTCTCATAATCTGCGATATTAAGTGCAAACGCGTTCGGAGCGTTCTCAGGGAGCGTCTGTTGCCAATCAGAAAGCAAATCACTGCGCACGAGCCAGATGATAGAGAGCAGCATCAAAGATAACGAGAGAGCGCCAAACTGAATACCCGTTGCAACAGGCGTGCGATTGATGCGGCTGATCGCTAAGCGCATTGCCGTCGAAACGCGGAGTTTACCAATCAATCTCAAAACGAGAATACTCACCAGCGCAAGCACCGCAAACAGCGCAACGATACCACCAAGGACAATCCACACCAGCAGGTTATTACCATACATCAGCAGCATTGGCACAACTGGTACTAACAGCAATAGGTAACGCTTACTGCTATTCTGACCCTGGTGACTAGATTGAATTACACTGATAGCAGATGTATTGACGAGCCCTAGTAGAGGGATCCCCAAAGCCGGAACACCAATTAGTACACTGGTAAGTACAGACAGCAATATTGGTTGGTAGCCGTAGCTTGGTAGTGGGTTTGGAAGTAAATCTCCCAAAGGTATACGCAGCAAAAACTCGAGTCCGATACCAATCGCAATACCAAAGACAACACCAATAACCATCAACATCAGAACTTGAATCGATAGCCAATGGATCACCCACTGTTTGCTCGCTCCTAAGCTCTTAAGCATAGCAATTGTCTTTTGTCGGCTTGCTACGTAGTGCTGACAAGTGAGAACCAATGTGGTTGCCGCCATGATGACAACAATCGCAACAGTCAAAGATAGATATTGAGTCGTTTTATCGAACATCTCATTGGTGCGACTCGCGCTGTCTTGGTTACGCCAGCGATCGCTTGGTGTAAGTTCGACAGAGTCTTGAATCGCTTGAAGATCACTATCCTCACCATTTAAGAACAGGCGAAAACTGACGCGGCTGCCTGGTTGAATCGCACCCGTTGCGTCTATATCGCTACTGTGGATTAGCACAGCAGGCATTTGTTGGAATGGGTTAAAGCTCAATCCCGGCTCTTGAGTAATACGCCCTGTAATCGTCAGATCGGCATCACCAATCGTGACATTGTCACCGATATTAACTTCTAGTTGAGCGAAAATTCGTTCATCAAGCCACAACTCACCCGGCTTAACGTTGGTTTGCTGTGCATCTGCGCTCTCCAGAAGCATCTCACCGCGCAATGGGTAGTTACTCTCGACCGCTTTTACCGTAACCAGCTGCATACCATTGTCACTAAAAGCCATAGTAGAGAAGCGAGTGAGTTCGCTCTTGTCGAGATTCTTATCCGCGACCAGTTCAAGAAGTGGTTCAGGAAGTGGGTTTGCAGAAATAAATACACTGTCAGCGGTCAGTGCATCTTTGCCTTGTTTAACGATAACCTGCTCCATTCGCTCGGCTAATGCAGACAGAGCGAATACGCACGCGATGATTAAAGTCAGAGCAATAGAAACAGGCCACAATTGGCCATGACGTATCTCTTCAATGCTCCAACTAAAAAGTCGTTTGTTCAGTCCTTTTGAATGACTCACCCTACACCTCCGTAATTTGACCAAGGTGCATTTTTAGGGTGCGCTGGCAGCGTTGTGCAAGTTTAGGGTCGTGAGTCACCAGAACTAAGGTTGTGCCGTGAGAAGCGTTAAGCTCAAACAGTAGCTCCACAATCTTTGCTGCAGTTTGTTGATCTAGGTTGCCTGTCGGTTCATCAGCAAACAAAATTTTAGGTTTAATCATAAAGGCGCGAGCAAGTGCCACGCGTTGTTGCTCACCGCCAGAAAGCTGTGATGGTAGATGATCGACACGGTCTTTAAGCCCAACAGACTCTAAAAGCGCAGTCGCACGTTCAATATCTTCTTCTTCACCTTTTAGTAAGCATGGCAAAGTGACGTTCTGCAGAGCAGACAAGCTCGGAATAAGTAGAAAACTTTGAAAAACAAATCCAACCGATTCACTTCGAATTTGAGCTCGCTGTTCATCGTCGAGTTGAGAAAGAGGTTTGTTGAGAAGATGGATTTCACCAGAACTTGGAACATCGAGCCCCGCAAGCAGTGTCATTAAAGTCGATTTACCCGCGCCAGACGTACCAACAATAGCGACGGTTTCTCCTTCAACAATATCGATGTCAACCTTCTCTAAGATTGTCAATTGTTCTTGATTAGTAGACACTGTCTTCGAAACAGATTCAGCTTTTATTATGGATGTATGCATGACTCGACTAATTTCCTTTTTGATTTTTATACTTTTTTCCACAACAACACTTGCGCAAAACCAGACGATCTTAGTACTTGGTGACAGTTTAAGTGCTGGCTACAACATGGATATCAAACAGAGCTGGCCTACCTTACTCCCTGACGCTCTATCTGAATACGATAAAGAAGTCACTGTTATTAACGGCAGTATTTCTGGTGATACCACAGGTAATGGCTTGTCTCGTTTACCGCAATTATTGACTGAACACACTCCAGACACAGTGCTCATCGAACTGGGTGCCAACGACGGTCTTCGCGGCTTTCCACCTAAAGTGATCGAACAAAACCTTGTAAAGATCATCGAACAGATCCGAGCGTCCGGTGCAGAGCCAGTCATGATGCAGATACGTATCCCACCTAATTATGGCAAGCGTTACAACGAACAGTTTGAGTACGTATTTACCTCGTTATCTGATCAGCAAAAAGTGCCTCTACTACCGTTCTTCCTCGAGCATATCATTCTGAAGCCTGAATGGATGATGAACGACGGACTGCACCCTAAGCCTGAAGCGCAACCTTGGATTGCGGACTTTGTTGCCGAGAAATTATACCAGTATCTTTAGCTTTTAATGGTCTAGCTCAATCTTTTTTACATAGCTTTACGTTAACGTGAGTTCATAACAGCGTTAAGTGTAAGGTTATTTATGATAATAAAACCCGTTATAAAGGGTGTCGTTGCCAAAAATGCGCACCCTCTTGGCTGCCAGCAAGCCGTCAAACAGCAAATTGAATTCGTAAAAAGTGCCCCGCAGATAAAAAATGGACCTAAGCGTGTATTGATTATTGGGGCATCTTCAGGCTTCGGCCTTGCCGCCAGAATCGCCCTCACCTTTGGCGGAGCGCAGGCCGACACGATCGGTGTATCTTTTGAACGTGGTCCTAATGAGAAATCCCTAGGCAGCGCCGGCTGGTACAACAATATCTATTTCAAGCAGGAAGCCAAACGTGAAGGTCGCAAAGCGATAAACATCGTTGGTGATGCTTTCTCCAAAGAAACTCGCTCACAAGTCGTTGAAGCCATTGAAACGTACTTCGAAGGCGAAGTTGATCTAATCATCTACAGCCTTGCTGCTGGTGTACGCCCTAAAGCTAATACTGACGAGTTCTGGCGCTCTGCTATTAAGCCAATCGGCCAAAGCGTCACAGGAAACACCATTTCTCTTGAAGATGGCAGCTGGAACACCACCACACTGGAAGCTGCGACGGAAGAAGAAGCTGAAAGCACGCTCAAAGTCATGGGTGGTGAAGATTGGAGCCAATGGGTCGATGAACTGATTAACTCCGAATCCATTGCAGAAGGATGTAAAACCATCGCCTTCTCTTATGTGGGCCCTGAAGTAACACACCCAATTTACCTTGATGGCACTTTAGGTCGTGCGAAGATCGACCTTCATCAAGCGAGCCATGCGCTTAACCTCGAAATGGCGAACTTTAGCGGGGGCGCATACGCGACTGTTTGTAAAGCACTAGTCACCAAAGCAAGTGTCTTCATCCCGGGTTTAAGCCCTTATCTACTGGCTCTTTATCAAGTAATGAAAGAGAAAGGCACGCATGAGACGTGTATCCAGCAAATGCAACGTCTATTCAGCACTAAGCTCTATGGTCAAAATAAGGTTCCACTCGATGGTGAGCGTTTGATTCGAATGGATGACTGGGAGTTAGAGCCAGAAACTCAATCTCATGTTTCAGAGCTTCTTCAAGCAATGAACGAAACCAACTTTGCCCAAATTGGTGATTATGCTGGTTTCAAACAGGAGTTCATGCAACTCAACGGTTTTGAGTACTCAGGAATTGATTACACTCAGCCTTTAAAAACAGAAGATTTTATAAATCTCAAGCCATAATGTCTTTGTTTCTCAGGTATGAGACTTAGATTCAGTTTTGAAAGCCTCTAGCAAATTGCTGAGGCTTTTTTATGTAACCTACCTATACTCAAATTAACAGTTTCATTACATCTCTAGGTGCATATAACATCGACAGAGAGACGAAATCACAGGAAGTGGTTCGTCTGGTGACAATGACATGGAGTCTTATGAAAAAGATCAAAACGCTCGATTTAGATATTCCCAGTGACATGAAAGTCGGATGGCAAAACATCGTGGACTTACTGGCGAACATAACGCACGTACCCGCAGCGCTAATCATGCGAGTACACCCCTCATCAATTGAAGTTTTTTCAACCAGTAAATCCAATGGCAATCCATACAAAGTTGGAGACTCTGAAGAGTTAGGGCACGGCCTTTATTGTGAAACGGTAATGAAGTCGAACAGGCGATTGGTTGTTCCCGATGCGACTAAAGATCCTGCATGGAAAAATAATCCTGATGTCGAACTGGGGATGATCTCGTATTGTGGTATCCCTCTGCTTTGGCCCAATGGCGAGGTATTCGGCACCATCTGTATTCTCGATAGCAAAGAGAACCACTACACACCAACTTACATCCAGCTACTCGAGAGTTTTAAACTATCCATTGAGTCGCAGCTCCAGACACTCTATCAAAATGCCAAACTTTCTAAGTTGAATAAAGAGCTAAAATCTAGAGTCCATACGCGAACCCAAGATCTGGCCAGCCTTAACTATTCACTCAACCTTGAGATCGACAAACGCAAAGCCGCTGAACAGAAGATCAATTACCAAAAGAATCACGACCTAGGCACGGGCTTCCTTAACCGTAATGCATTCGAATCTCGATTAAACCTGCGCATGTCCAATGAGCTCAAGTTAAACAACCAGCCTTTTGCTGTTGTACATATAGGGTTTACCAACGGTAGACGAATTCAAGCTCGTTATGGCTATCAAGCTTTCGATGATGTGTTAGTAGAGTATCGACGTAAGCTATCGACAATTGAAGGTATCGAAGTGCTGACAGGAAGGCCCACCTCGGTCGATTTAGCCCTCGCATACACGACAGAAGGATTACATTCGCACCTAGATACACTTTGTGAACAACTGGTTCAAGTTGGGCACTCAGAGTTTTCCATAGGCAGAGACAAAATTCATCTACACGCGTTTATCGGCTTATCTATCACCGAGAGTGAAGACAACGCAGAAACAGCCCTCAAAAAAGCCTCCGCAGCCATGTTGGCCTGTAAAGACTCAGGACAAAAATACTGCTTTTATTCGCAAGCGTACAACGACGATCAAATCCACCTTAATAAGATTGAAGGTTATCTGCTTCAGGCGGTGCGCAATGACGACCTTATGCTCTACTTCCAACCGAAAGTGTCACCAATGACACATAAGTGGGTTGGAGCTGAAGCACTTCTTCGCTGGCGTCACCCTGTTCTTGGGGATATTTCCAATGAAACCCTTATTCATATGGCAGAGCAAAACGGGTTGATCTTTGAAGTCGGAAACTTCGTGCTTCGTTCGGCCATAGAAAAAGCCAAAGAGTGGTCTGAGTATGTTGACGACTTTAAAATGGCGATAAATGTTTCGGCGGTACAATTAAAGAACGTTCAGTTCTATGAGCAAATCGTCCACCTGCTTGAAACCTATCACCTACCTGCTCGATTCCTTGAGCTAGAAGTGACTGAGAGTGGTTTAATTGCCGATGAGGTTATTGCTAAGAATACATTAGAATCATTGCATGACCTAGGCGTGACATTGTCACTTGATGACTTTGGTACCGGCTACGCATCCTTTGGATATCTCAAGAAGTTCCCATTTGATGCTATCAAAGTAGATAAAAGCTTTATCGACCAAATGCATAACTCAGAAGACGATACTGAAATCGTTCGCTCTATTGTTCAAATTGCCAAAAAGCTCGACCTCCAAGTAGCGATTGAAGGTATAGAGAACGAAGAACAAGAGCAGTTCATCATTCAAGAAGGTTGCGATATCGGACAGGGATATCTCTACGGTAGGCCAATGACATGCCAAGAGTTCGAGCATAACTTAGCTGACCAAAACTACCCAAACAGCAGTCGATACGCCTAATTGGATCATTTACTCACCAATCCACGCTCACATGGGAAGATTAGTGACGTAAATTACCGATACTTTGCAATTTACTCCGACTTTCCCTTTACTCTATAGGTGGTGATTTTTATAATCGCCGCCTTTCTATTTGTATCTTTCTCCAATTAAGGCATTTCTCGTTATGGATCAGTTGACTGCAAAGCTCAAAAAGCTCGAAAAACAAAACTACCGTGCATATCAACAAATCAAGGGTCAATACGACTTTGCTGACTTTGAACTTCACATCGATCACATTCAAGGTGACCCGTATGCGTCCCCTTCTCGCTTTCGCGCTACGCGCGCTTGGTCGCTGACGGGTTTAGAGTGGCTGAAAGACAAATCACACGTATATCAAATCGCCGCACGTGACTTTATTGCGCGTAGCTTTGCTGAATTTGCTAAGCAAGAATCAAGCATTTCGATCGCGTTGACTGGTCAAACGGTCCTTGATAGCACAGCGGTACTGTTCACTGAGCACGGTATCGAAATCCGTTTCCGCATTAACCTGCCAGCTGATGGTCGCAGTATTCTAGCGAAGAAAGCAAACAACATTATTACGTTCTATCTGCCTAAGTTTATTCGCCGTGCAACACTAGAACGTGAACTAGACTTTGACGCGCTGATTGAACACTGCCAAACCATCGAAGATCAAGAAGCACTTCGCTCGCAGCTTGATGAACATAACCTAGCAGCTTTCGTTTCCAACGGTAGTGTTTTGCCACGTATTGCAGGTAACTGTGACCTACCAATGAAAGATGCTGTCGCGTTTGAGGCTCCTGAATCTCTCTCTGTGACACTAAAAACACCTAATCGCGGTGAAGTAAAAGGCCTAGGTATTCCTAAAGGTATTACTTTGATTGTGGGTGGTGGCTTCCACGGTAAGTCAACACTACTTAATGCCGTTGAGCGCTCTATCTACAATCACATTCCAGGCGATGGTCGTGAAGGTATTGTTACCGCGCTAGATACAATGAAGATTCGCGCCGAGGATGGTCGTTGTGTCCATAGCTTGAACCTATCGAACTACATCAATCACCTACCAATGCAGAAAGACACTTCAGACTTTACGACTCAAGATGCTTCTGGTTCAACATCTCAAGCAGCATGGCTACAAGAATCTATTGAAGCAGGTGTCCAAACGCTACTGATCGATGAAGACACCTCTGCAACCAACTTTATGATCCGCGATGAGCGTATGCAGGCGCTAGTTACGAAAGGTGACGAGCCAATTACGCCACTTGTTGATCGTATTGGTCAGCTACGTGATGAAATGAACGTTTCTACCATTGTTGTTATGGGTGGTTCTGGTGATTACCTAGACGTTGCAGACACGGTTATCCAAATGCACGACTACCAAGCAGTAGATGTGACTGAAAAAGCGAAAGAAGTGATTGCGCAGCACCCTACCCAACGTCACAACGAGTGTGAAACAGCACTTGAAATGTTCGTACCACGCTCACTAAACCGTGCGTCTCTAATGAACATTCTGTCTGATGGCAAATTCCGAGTGAACGCGAAAGGCAAAGATTCGCTGCGCTTTGGCAAAGAATTCACCGATTTATCAGCACTTGAACAACTAGAGTCTGCATCAGAAGTTAACGCGATTGGTTGGGCATGGTTCCAGTTTGCACAGCTACCAGGTTGGTCAAACAACCCAGCGAAAGAGTTTAACGCTATGCTGGATAAAGACTGGCACGCGAACATGCCGAATTACGGTGATCTAGCGAAGCCAAGAACTCTCGATATCATGGCTGCTTTGAACCGTATGCGTAAGTCTCAGTTCAAGCCATCTAATTAATTCGCTAACTGGCAGACCGATTCAGCGATTTTTGATCACTAAGCTCAATAAAAAATAGTGCGTTCAGCGCACTATTTTTTTATCTATAACATATTGAATATTAGTGTCTTAAGACATTCCACGCTTCACACAAGACTCGAAACTGATCACTATTCCCATCTTCTCTATCAGGGTGCCAACGCAATGCGAGTTTTCTCCATCGCTTACGAATTTCAGCTGGTGACGCATCCATTGGCAATTCAAACAACGAAAGTGCTTTGCCTCTGTCCATGTCACCAATATCTTCTCCACCGACAAACTTACGATAGCGAGTCCAAAACTCATTCAAGAGTCTTTTCACCTCACCTTCATCGGCTTCGTAATTTTCCCAATGCACGTAATAATCTCGTAAAGGATCTTCTGGATCGATTGCATGTCCATTGGCGTAATAACGGCCATGCATCAGCTCTATATCCATCGCCTGTACCTGTAACCAGCTTTCTGGGAACAAAGTCTCTTGTAATTGATACAAAGCGTTCATAATTAAGAAGTTCTTCTTAAAGAGATCCTTTTCTGGTTTCGGGTCCAAGATAGGAACTAAACCGAGCTCGTTTAGATGCGTCGCAAGCGTATGAACCTTCCAGCCCCGAGGTTGCTTCTTCAGTACCTCCATGATCGGCCAAAGCAATGGATTTTCCATATGAGTCTGAAAAGGTGCACTCACGTCTTGTTGTTCTAACATAGTATGGAGCCAGTTTTATAATGCAGATTGGTTCATATATATATTGAAAGCCATCATTGCTGATTTGTCGAGGCTTTAACCAAAAGTTTCAACGATTGAGCCCAATAATACTAAATCAATAACTCTTTGAAATTGAACTGCTAGTCAAATAGTTAGCCGTCATTGAAATACAAAAAAGCCAGCGAAATGCTGGCTTTAAACTTGTTATGGAATCAGGCTTGCTTAGATAACACCTAGCTCGCGTAAACGTTCCATTAGGTATTCATTCGCTGTGTACTTCTCAGACAACACCACTTCTGGTTTAGGGTGTAGGAAAAGAGGCAATGAAATGCGAGACTTCTCTTGGCGCTCACCTGTTGGGTTAATTACACGGTGCGTTGTCGATGGGAAGTAACCACCTGATGCTTCTTGAAGCATGTCACCGATATTAATGATCAGGTTACCGAAATCACAAGGCACATCTAGCCATTGGTCGTCTTTAGTTTTCACTTGTAGACCCGGCTCATTAGCTGCAGGAAGAACTGTTAGTAGGTTGATGTCTTCATGAGCAGCAGCGCGGATTGCACCCGGCTCTTCATCACCCTGCATTGGTGGGTAATGTAGAACACGAAGCAGAGTCTGCTCGCTACCGTTGATCATTTCAGATAGTGCTACAGAGAACTTCTCTTGCACTTCTTTTGGAGCGTGAGCTTCAACCCAACCCAATAGCTCTTGAGCAAATGCGTTTGCGCGCGCATAGTAATCTAGGATCTGCTCTTTTAGCTGCTCAGGGATTTGACCCCAAGGGTAAACGTGAAAATACTCTTTAATGTCTTTAACGCTGTGTCCTTTAGCGACTTCTGAAACAGAAGGTGGAAAGTATCCGTCTTGTGTATCAACATTAAACTGAAAATCGTTCTTCTCTTCTGTCATGAAGAATTGGTACCAATTTTCATAGATAGATTCTACGAGTTCTTTAGGGATCGGGTGGTTCTTTAGAACACCGAAGCCGGTTTCACGTAGTGAGCGAACAAATTGCTCTGCTGCATCGTCAGCAAGATAATCGACAGTTTCCAGTTTCATGGCTTTCTTTCTAGTTATGTATGTAGTGAACGGGGATTTTAGGGGGCGCTTTGTCGTAAATCAAACTTTTGTGAAACTCTAGCAATCGTTTGTCTAGATACTGGGCGTTAACCCGCTTTTTCAACATATTTTGTAAAGTGAAAATCAATTGTACACTGTTCAATATTATGACAACATACTCAATTATTGACGAGGACCACTTATGACCACCACGACTGAACCTTTGCCCACTGCTCTGAGCCGTAATCGCTCCCTCTTAATACTGTCTGCAGCCTATCTAGCCGTTTTTCTATTTTCTGCAATTGAGCCCTCATCAAGAGCAGTCTGGATAGCAGAGATTATTCCAGCCATTGGCATTTTGGCGGGTATCTGGTGGTTTTCACGCAAGCTAACCTTCTCAAACACTGCATATGTTTTGATGTTTATCTGGTTAGCTCTTCATACGATCGGTGCCAAATACACCTTCGCAGAAGTACCTTTTGATTGGTTTAATACATTGATCGGATCTGAGCGTAATAACTTCGACCGTGTTGCTCACTTCTCTATAGGGCTATACGCCTACCCGCTAGCTGAATACCTGATTCGCAAGAAGCTATCGTCACCGATTGTCGCAGTTTGGTTCTCTCTATTTGCGATTATGAGTGTGGCAGCCGGTTATGAAATCATTGAGTGGTGGTACGCGGAATTAGCTGGTGGAGATGAAGGCATCGCATTTTTAGGCTCGCAAGGTGACATTTGGGACGCTCAAAAAGACATGCTGTGTGACACATCAGGCGCTATCGTTGCGTTGATAATCATGAAGCTACAAGGCCGAGTAAGTAAGCCAAAAGCATAGATGTCATCAAACAGGCTTTGATAATTCAAACTAAAACAAAGGAGCACTTCATAGTGCTCCTTTGTGTTTTCTATCTCTTATTTCATAGTGACCTTTCCGCCTATCATCTTAAACGCAGGCGTTCCTCTCACTAACGTATCTCTGGCGAATTCAATCTTACAGCCGGGGCAATGGCATGGCGTTGTGGTGTAGTCTTCAACGATCCTTTCCTTAAAGCATTTTACCAACGCTCCTTTGCCACCTTTTCGGTACTTGAAGAGTTGCGCCTTACACTTGGCACAGAAAACCTGAACCGTTTTGCTTGGTTGTTTCTTGTTAGGTTTAGCCATAAATAATTGGGATTAACTGTTTTTAGGAGCAAAGATTACCGCTGCGATACCGACAAAGATAATGCCGGATGCAATAACAAACTGTAGCGTGATGGGTTCGGATAAGAATACAACACCACCGAGAGTCGCAATGATGGGCACACTTAACTGCGCCACAGATGCCGTCAATGTACTGAGTTTTTTCACCACTTGATACCAGAGCGTGTAGCCCATTGCAGAAGCAAAAACACCAGACAATAGAGCATAAGTGACACCAGAGCTGTCCATAAACATCGAGTCAGACATCACTTCATTGAATGAAACCACAATAAGCAGCACAAGAGATGCCAGCCCTGCATAGCTAAAGTTGATCATGGTAGCATGCAGTGGATCATTCACTTTACGCCCAGCCAAGGTATAACACCCCCAACCTATGCCTGCCAACATCATAAGCAGTGCCGCTTTAAAATCTAAAGCGTGTTGTTGGTTATCAGGCCAAAGCAGTATAACTAAACCACTAATTGCAATCGCACAACCAAACCACTCTAGTAACGACATGCCTCTCGCTTGAATCAAGTGCGCCACCACCATAGTCAGTTGGACCATCACAAACAAGATTAAGGCGCCTAAACCGGCTCCGAGCGCGACATACGCATAAGAAAAACCAAACATATAGACGAGCAAAGCGCCAATTGAAATTGGATTGCCCTTCCATTTCGATGACTGATTATTTTCTCCACCAGCAAGTTGCTGTTTTGAGCGAGTCACAGCCCAGTAAATGAGTATTAAGGTGATTGCACCGGAGACAATACGAATCAAGGAGAAACTCAAAGGGTCGATACTATTGTCCGCAAGTGCCCATCGACACAGTACGGAGTTAGCAGCAAAAGCAATGAGTGTAACGAGCGCTAGAAAAACAGTAGACATAGTGTGCCTTTAACTAAGGTCCGGCTTATTCCAAACCTGACTAAAATCGAACCAACCTAACGCATTACACTTGGCATTTTGTAAGGTTCCGCACTGATCTTTGTTCACACCTAACCAGCAGTGAAACATAGGTATCAATTGATTGCTATGAACCAGTTTCTTGCCAAGCTGACGAGCTGGGAATGTTTCATATTCACCGGCACGCCACTGTTCAACCATGGTGCACCACTGATCAAATTCATCCAACGGGCTCGACTCTTCAATAAAGCTATAATCCATTAGCCAACCAACCAGTGCATCATCGCGATTGTTGGCGATTCCCATCGGGTTAATCCAAATATCGACATCATCTGCGTGTGGCGGATCCATGTCGTAACCAAACAGCTCAACTCCAACTCTATATTGTTTTAGTACGGCTTCAATAGCGTGTGCCAAGGTTGGAAACATCGGATGCTGGCGCTGAAAGGCAATCTTAATTACTGGCTTTGTTGAAGATTGCGGACAAACGGGAGGAGCGAGTTTTACATCGTACCAACCCGGCTTGAGCCCATAGGCGTGTAGGACGCCAAGATCAATGACAGTCTCTTTGGGAATATGAGTAAACAGGTCGGCTGCATTTAGCGCGTTAGAGAGAAACTCTGCCCAGAGTGGATTTTTGGCAATGCCCTTCTGACGGTTAAGCAATAGATAGGTACAACCCGGATCCAACTCAACCTCATCACTATCTCCACGATCAGCCATCACTGGCTTTGAGAGGCTAGGATAAACCATCGAAGAGTATGCTTCATCGACTACCCAGACTTCCACTCTATCTATCAGTGGTCGGAACCCAAAATATCCATCAAAGGCATGAAGTATCAATTGTTGATCATCATTCTTTTCAACGCGATAAGGTCCGGTACCAATCGGACGAATATCATAATCATCGCCACGCAAACTTACGGGCAAGGTGACTTTGGCAATCGACTCGGTCAGAGCTAGAGGAAAATACTTATCTGGACGAGTCAGGTAGACATCAACCACACAGTTAGCTGGAGATTCCACGCGCTTGATATGCGAGAACATGTTTAAGCTCTCTAATGAATCGAGTGTCTCAACAATATGGCAGGTTTGAAGCAACTCGCCATTATGAAAACGAACACCCGGACGGATGAAGAAACGCCAATGGTCGTCTTGAACCTTCTGCCACGAATGAGCAAGGTCTGGTTGCAGTTGATCGTTGTCATCAAGCCTTGTTAAACCACTGAACACCTGACGCGCAATGTGCTGCTCTGAACGACGCATAGATTTAGCAGGGTTAAGCATTGATAGAGGGCGGTAATACGGTAGACGAATCACCTGCTCGCCTTCTTGATATTGCACACCTAAGTAGTTCTGTATCACTTGGGTGAGTTTGGCCGCATCTCTATCTAGCACATTCAGTGCTTGTCCGATTTTCCCGTCTTCAAGATAACGACGTGCAAGGGTTTCACTCACATCGTTTCTGTTCTGTTTGAAGATCAGCTTAGACTGTTTTCCCCTACCCGCAGCGGGTTGCCACTCAATCCAGTTCTCTTCTTCGAGCTTGTTCAGAACCATCCGCGCATTACGACGCGTACAACAAAGTACGTCGGTAATGTCATCTAATTGGACTTCTGAGTCTTTACCGTCAAAGTACTCAAACAAGGTTTCAAACTGGACTCGTAATCTTGGGCTGCTCATAAAGAGGAAATATCAACTAATTAGAATTGGTTTCAGTTTCCTTATTTTAGTAACTGAAATCAACAAATACCTAATGAATTTACAAGGTATTGTCTTAAACGTTATGTATTAAAAAGGAGCTCAATTGAGAGCCCCTTAAATGTCTTATCAGTGAGTTATCGTGCAAGATAGAGGATAGTTAAAGAATATCGCAGCCAATTTCATTTGCGACATCTCTTAACTGCTGTTCGTCGTCTAGCTTAATCGACCATTTGCACTCCGATCCATTGGCAGAGACGACATTTGCCCCTTTTCCGATCAATTGAATCGCATCAACTTGCGCTTGCAATGTAACGCGGTGCTCTCCGTCTAATCGAACAACTAGCTCATGAGGTGTGGCAATGATCTTTCCACCACTGAATGTAATAACCATAAATACTCTAATTAACTTAAGTGACTAACGTTTGTGTTTTTTCACTGCAATGGTTAAGCGACTAGAGCAGACCAAACGCTCACGCTCATCGGTAATATTAATCTGCCAAACCTGAGTCGAAGCGCCTAAGTGAATCGGCTCTGCCTTACCAATCACATGACCTTCACGCATTGAACGCACGTGGTTGGCATTGATATCTAATCCAACACAAAAGTACCCATCTGATACACAGAAATTCGCAGCTAAAGAACCCAAAGTTTCCGCTAAAACAACCGATGCGCCCCCATGAAGCATACCAAGAGGCTGATGAGTAAAATGACAAACGGGCATGGTCGCAACCAAAGAGTTGTCGTTCACCTCTGTGTATACGATATTGAGGTGTTCGATTAAGGTATTCTTAGATGTCGCATTGATGATGTCGAGGTCTATGGGCTTTTTCCAGATAGACATATCATGTTCCTATTCATTGTTATAATTATGGGTAAGTCGTGATTGTTATCGCTCAGCTATTAGCTATCACGCAAGTTGATGTTAACATGCATAAAAACGGCAATACACAGAGGATAATGTATGACGTCATGGACGAAGTTCGCTTCACTTCTCACTCTTGCTGGTATCACAGCATGTAGCTCTTCTCCTACAGGGCGAAACCAAATCTTGCTATTCTCAGACCAAGATATGTCGCAGCTCGGTGCTCAATCATTTGAGCAGATGAAGCAACAGCAAAAAATCAGTCAAGATGCCAAAACAAACGCTTACGTTCAGTGCGTGACCAACAGCATCACCAAACATATTCCTAAACAAGGCTTTGACGAGTGGGAAGTCGTTGTTTTCGAGAGTGACCAAGTTAACGCATTCGCTCTTCCAGGGGGCAAAATCGGCGTATACACAGGTCTATTAAAGGTTGCTGTTAATCAAGATCAACTCGCAACAGTGATTGGCCATGAGATCGCGCACGTCATCGCCGACCATAGTAATGAACGTCTTTCCCAAACACAACTTGCCAATACTGGGTTGTCGATAACCAGTGCCGCCCTTGGTGCTTCCGAATACGCTCAATATCAAGGGATGACTATGGCAGCGCTCGGTTTAGGCGTTCAATACGGTGTGATTCTTCCTTACGGACGTACCCAAGAGTCAGAAGCTGACATTGTGGGCTTGCGATACATGGCAGATGCAGGCTTCGATCCGAACCAAAGTGTGAATTTGTGGCAGAACATGGCCAAGGCGTCGGGCGGAAACCAACCTCCAGAGTTGCTCTCTACTCACCCTTCACACAGCACTCGTATTCAAGATCTCCGTGCGACAATCACCACTTTACCTCAATCTAATGTGCAGAGACCAAACTGTAAGGTCTAAAAACGAGCTTTGAAATAACGCAAAAGCCCTAAGTTTTGCAACCTAGGGCTTTTCTATTGGAGTACTAATGTAAGCAGTTTACGCGATTAGGTACCTAGAATTTGCAACGGTAAACTCAGTAGTTGATCGCCTGTTGATGCAAAATACCAAATAACACCAATTAGCCCACTTACCAACCCCACATACCAAACCGCTGAAATGATCTGACCATAGCGATCAAGCGGTAGTAAATGACTGTGATGACGCCCTCGCCATTCAATCAGAATTTCTATACTCCCCATAATCAACAAGAAACCAAACAAGGTTAAATTGAGCTGATAGCTCAGTATCACACCACCAACGGCTGCAGCAGCACACAAAATAATGCCCAATAGACTATTCATCGAAAAGCTGATGCTTTTAAGCACGTGGCCGCCATCGAGAGGCAAGATTGGTAGCAGGTTGAATAAGTTGAGTAGAGCATTGAACACGGCGAGACCCGCGAAGAAAATCTCTCCTGTCACCCAATACAACACCGTAAAAATCAGGGATAAAATCAGACCAAAGAACGGCCCCATAATGGAGATAACCACATCTTGCCAACGCGTGTTGATCTTCTCATCAGACAACGCGAGACCACCTAAAAATGGGATCAGGTAGATTCCTTTTGTTTTCATACCAAAGTATTTCATCGCACGAATATGGCCGTATTCATGAAACATAAGGCACGCTATTAATGCCAAGGCAAATTGAATTGAGAAAAGCCAAGAGTACGCCGCTAAACTTGCGGAAGCCAAAACCACTTTGATCAACTTGGCGCTCTTTAGGGCTTTCATACCTAAAGAAACTAAACCAATCAGACTAAAACGCTTTTCTGCCTTAGGTGCAATTTCTGGTACTTGCTGTTCAATGTCTTTGGTATTGCGAGCACCTTGGCTAACCACCTCTTCATTCACCGTAGCGCGATATTCCATATCAAACGGTTGCCATTGGACTTTAACATCCAACTGGCAAGTCAGAACTTGCTCACCGGCTTGAAGCTGAAATTGATGCGTACGTGAATCTTCCGCTTCTGATGTTGCATCAAGTTGAGAGACCAAGGTGTTATTCCAAAACAACTGTTGCCAACCGGCCATCGAGCCTTCTAGACGAAGCGTTTTCCCGAGGAAATCTACTGCGAGTAACTGCAATTTGTTATCCAAAATTAATGATTAAACAAGTGGTGCGTATTATGCCCAGTTCAGTGATTCCGGTAAACAGATTCAGATATGTTAAAAAATATACAATATCTTTCTTATCGTTCAGTTAATGCTCAAAAATACTCTGGTCACACCTCTTACCTTGGATAATGTATTGATAGTATTTATATAATCAATGTTAGAGTCCCGCATCTAATAAATATAACTTCACAAAATATTTGTTCTTCCTTTGACTTTTCGTAAAACATAACCTTAACATATGCTTAACATTTAGCATGGTCGCTCATGTTTGTTTTCACGTATAAGAAAGAAATAAATGCCCTAGGAGGGTTTAAATGAAAACAGTACAACGCTCTCTCGTTTCACTGTCAGTGCTGGTCGCTTGTAACTCTTTAGCTGCCGGATTCCAAGTTGCAGAACACTCAGCATCAGGTTTGGGACGTTCATTTTCAGGCGAAGGTGCCGTGGCAGATAACGCCAGCGTATTAGCACGTAACCCTGCTGCCATGACCCTTTTTGATAAAGCACAATTTTCAGGCGCAGTGTCTATCGTTGACCCGGAAGTTAATGTTACGCAAAACGACGTACCCGGTTCAGGTGGGCAAAGCCAATCGTCGGATGACGTTGCACCATTGCAAATCGTACCGGCGGCTTACTACATCAGCCCGATAAATGACAAATGGGCTTGGGGTATCGGCATGTTCACTAACTACGGTGTTGCAACCGATTATCCAGATGATATTTATGCCGGTGATCTTGCAGGTGATACAGCGCTAGTGTCTGTCAACCTCAACCCTAACCTTGCTTATCGTGTAAACGAGCAAATAAGCGTTGGTGGCGGCGTCAATGTCGTCTATGCACATGCGGAATTAAACCGACATGAAGGTGCTATTTCTAACATCACAGGTAACCCTGCATCTCAAAAATTAATTCAGATGACCGGGGAAACATTCGCTTTCGGTTGGAATATCGGCGGCCTATATGAACTTAACGAGAACAACCGCTTCTCGATAGCTTACCGCTCTGAAGTCGACCTTGACTTTGATGATGGTGAGTTCACCGATTATACAGGCGGAATCGTACAAGGCAGTGCGACCAAAACAACAGGTCGACTTCAAATTACCCTACCTTCGATCATCGAAGTTTCAGCGTTCCATCAGCTGAATGACCAATGGGCAGTCCACTACGGTTGGCAGCAGACACACTGGAGCAGCTTTAAAGAACTTAAAGCAACAAGCCCTGACTGTAATGACGGTATTGCTGGGCAATGTTTCCAAAAGTCAGAAAAATACGACGACAACAATCGCTACTCTTTAGGTGCGACTTACACACTTAACCAACAGTGGACACTTCGTGCAGGTTTTGCCTACGACGAGCAAGCTGGTGAAGCAACGCTGAGTATCCCTGATAGTGATCGTTATTGGTATAGCGCAGGCCTGACTTACGCTATCAACCCAGACCTAACTCTTGATGCAGGCTTTGCGATTGTTCAGAGTAAAGAAGGTGACTTCACCGAGACTAACAAATTAGGCCAAGACCTTTCATTCAGCGCGGAAGGTACAGCTTACCTATCTGCCGTTCAACTAAACTACACCTTCAACTAATGGAATGATGCTATGAAAAAGTTATTTAAAGTTTCAGTCTTGGCGTCAGCCATTATTCTTGCTGGCTGTGGCGACGATACATCCAGCTCAGGTGCTTCAACGACACCGCAATACGAACAACACATTCAAGACTCGTTAGCTCAAGCGACGAATATTAAGTTCCACTTGTCTGGGGCAAATACTTCGGTTCCCCTACCTAGTTTTGCTTTAATGGATAGTACTGATGGTACTTTAGGATTACCGACAAGTGGCAACGATGCGCTAACCAATCCACTAGCAGCTATGAACACTATGGATGGTTGGTCAACCTCAATGCCAATCATCATGAACTTTGAAGGCGCAGGCTTAGCCGACGGCGCTGCTGCTGCAGGTGTCTACCTACTTAAACTTAGCGGTTCATTAACATCTGCAACAGCACCTACTGTCACACAAGTACTGACGCTAGGCACTGATTTCAATGTGTTATCTAGCGCCGCATCGGACACGTTTACGATCTTTTTTAATGACTCTCTCGATGCATCAAGTGAATACGTGTTGGCTCTGTCTAACGAATTGACAGACGTTAATGGCGATCCAGTTGGCATGTCAGCAAGCTATGCTGCGCTAAAATCAATGGCCACCACCTACACAGAAGGTAGCTTGGCTCAAGCGCAACAAGTCACACGTGGTGTCGAACAAATTTTTGCCGGCGCCAATGCCGCAGGTGCGATTACACTTGATACGCAAGACATCATCTATTCAACTTGGTTTACTACCCAATCTATCGGTGACACGCTATTCGCTACTAAAGGAGCCACGGCAACGGGCCTAGGCGGTACCGGGCTCAATGATGTATGGAAAGGAAGTGCAAAAGCTGATGGCGTAGACCTATCTACGGCATATGGAATGCAGTTTGTTTCGACGAAAGAGTTTACTACTGCGCTAGACGAAGATGCAGATTTTGACAAGTACATTGGCGGTGGTGATGCTACAGCGATTGCCTTAGCAAAAGGCGCGATCAACACAATGTACGCTGCTTCCGGAGCCAGTGTAGACGTCAGTGAAGGCTTTGTTCAGCTACCGCATTATCTAGAAAAAGGGGCGGCGAATTGGAATTCTCAGCCATTCGAATCAGCGATGCCGAGCCTAGCTAAAGTTTCTGGAGCCTTGGGTAATAGTGCAGAACAAGCCAATATGGTTGCACAACTTATGGCGGCTGGCATTGATCCTACTCTACTCGCTACGAGCCAAACTGAACAACTTAAACTTATAGGCTTAGATTTAACGCTAGTAGACGGCACTCCACTTGATAGTGAAAGAGTCATCACTAAGTACTCGCCAGTACCACAAGTTAAATCTTTAGAGACTGTTGAGTTTCTGCTGTTCACACCAAATGGCTCAGATCCTACAAATGTCGTGATTTATCAACACGGTATTACGTCAGCTAAAGAAAATGCTTATGCCTTTGCTTATAACTTGGCGCAAGCGGGTCTAGCAGTATTGGCTATCGATTTACCGATTCATGGTACTCGTAGCTTAGACGATGCACGTTCTGCGAACGCAAACGTACTTGCATATTTAAACCTAACCAACTTACCGGTAGCACGCGATAATGTACGTCAAAGTGCTCTCGACGTAATGGGCTTACGTGCATCTCTTGCTGTGTCATCACAAGCTAATTTGTTAGGTGCATCACCGCTAAAAGGCTTCGACCTAACCACAGGATCTCAAGTTAAGTTCTTGGGGCATTCATTAGGTGGTATTGTAGGCACTACTGCAGTCGCCTCATCTAATCGTACGTTAGGTAGTGCAACAGCTGATGCTCTGTACAACTTTAGTGCTGCGGCAATTGAAAACTCAGGCGGACAGATTTCCAACCTTCTTCTTGGTTCTACTGAGTTTGGTCCACAAATCAAGCACAATGTAGCATTAGGCGCATCATCAGAATATGTGGCATTTGCTACGGCAGCTTGTGGAAGTTTGACAGATAAGCAGTGTTACGAAACTTTCGAACAAGGCGCGACAGCTGTTCAAAAAGCACAGATGGAAGCGGCGTTTCAACAGTTTGCGTATGCTGCACAAACTCTGTTAGACACGATCGACCCGTTTACTAATGCGGATCATTTACTAAATGCAGGTTCACCTGTACTTCCTGTTTACATGGGCCAAGCACAAGACGATGACACTGTGCCGAACTCAGTAGCTACAGCTCCATTTGCCGGAACAACACCACTAGCAACAAAACTTGGTTTAAAAGTAGTTGACGCGAGTAGTGTAACACCAGATGGCGTTAAAGATTTTGTGAAGTTTAATAACACAGCGGCACACAGCACGTTTGTTATCCCACAAGACGACACGCAACCATTACCTTTGGATGCAGCTCATCACGCAGCGATGCAAACACAAGCTGTGGATTTCCTACTTGATAACAAGTTAGATTCTGTTTCAAATGCAGCTTCAGTTTTAGAGTAACATTAAGTCTAACCTTAACCCAAAATGCCAGCCTAACCGCTGGCATTTTTATTTGGAACTCTCCTACTTCGTCTCTCGAAAAATCGTTTGCATATAGAATTAAAGCACTTCGATTGATCTCAGCTAAAATTAATCAAGACAGAATACCGTACGAGGCCTTTCATTCTATTAAATAAAGTGGATAATAGCCCCGTAAATTAACACCTAATAAATGTGAGTCCATTATGTCTTCTGAAGCAACTATGCTAGAACGCTGCCAATCTAAATGTGAACTATGTGGTTCTGATTCTTCTCTTACTGCATACGCAGTACCACCACACAGCCACGTTACGGTAGACCACGGCATCATGGTATGTGACAAGTGTCTTGGTGAGATTGACGATCCTAAAGACATCAACCACTGGCGTTGTCTAACAGACAGCATGTGGAGCCAAGAGCCACCTGTACAAGTAACAGCATGGCGCCAACTAACGCGTCTAAACACAGAAAGCTGGGCGCAAGACGCACTAGACATGATGTACATGGAAGAAGAGACTTCTGTTTGGGCTCAAATCGGCATGTCTGCTGATGATAAGCCTCTTGATTGCAACGGCGTTGAACTGAGAAAAGGTGACGACGTAACGGTAATCAAAGACCTGCCAGTTAAAGGTACTAACCAAGTAATTAAGCAAGGTACAGTTATCCGTGGCATCAGCGTTGGTGACGACCCTAAACTGGTTTCTGGTAAAACAAACGGTGGTCAGTCTATGTACGTGATCGCCGAGTTCTGCCGTAAGAAGTAATCGCTTCTGCCAAAAACTCAAAAAGGCGCTCATCGAGCGCCTTTTTAGTATCAAAACCTAGCTATTTTTCAGCCACACATCTTTGTTTTGTGCTGCTTTTTTCTTCTTTTTCTTCTTACCCGTTCCCGCTGGTGGCGCGACTGGTTTAAGTGCTGCAATCAGTTCTGCAACCGCCTCTGCATCCACTTCAAACCCTTCTACTTGCTCTCGATCCAGACGAATCTTGTTCTTCTTCTCGATGATCTTGAAGTGGTGGTAGTCTTCATGGTCGATCAAAGAAAGCGCCAAACCAACCTCTCCTGCACGACCACTTCGACCGATGCGGTGCATATAGTCTGATGGGCTACGCGGCAGATCGAAGTTAATCACAACTGGTAGCTTCTCAATGTCCAGACCACGAGCCGCAATATCAGTCGCGATAAGTACATCGATTTCACCCAACTTAAAGTCTTCTAGAATGCGTGTACGGGAGCCCTGACCTTTATCACCATGAAAGACTTCCGCGATAATACCGCGCTTGTACAGTTTATCCGCTAGGTGCTCACAGCCATTTTTTGAGTTGACAAAAATTAGAGCTTGTCGCCATTGGTTCTCTTTGATCAAATGCGCAAGTAAAGCGGTCTTACGTCCCTTCTCGACTTCAAATACACGCTGAACAAGCGTGCTTGCATTCGCGCTTTGTAGTTGAACCTCAAGCGGTTCGTTAAGTAGTTCTTCAGTCAGCGCTTGTACTTGTTCTGGGAACGTAGCAGAGAAAAGCAAAGTCTGTTTTTTAGTAGGTAACAACTTACGAATAGCGTCTAGCTCTTCCGTAAAACCTAGACTCAGCATTCGGTCAGCTTCATCGAGGATCAGCGTTTTTACACGATCCAATTTAACTGCGTTGCTAGAGACCAAATCAAGTAGTCGACCCGGTGTCGCAACAAGAATATCAGCACCACCACGTAGGGCTTGCATCTGGCGATTTACTGATACACCACCAAATACACAAACCGTTTTAATCGCACCATTAAAATGCACAGCGTATGACTTTACGCTGTCTGATACTTGCTTTGCCAATTCTCGGGTTGGAACCAAGATTAGTCCTGAAACATGGTTTCCTTTACCACGGCTTACCGGGCTTTCATGGAAAACCTGTTGTAATAGCGGCAATGCAAAAGCTGCAGTTTTGCCTGAACCCGTATTTGCGCCCGCAATAAGGTCACGGCCTTGTAATACACTCGGAATCACTTGTGCTTGAATAAGTGTTGGTTGTTGGTACTCAAGCTCAGTTAAGCGAGAAACAAGTGGCGAGATTAAACCAAGCTCTGAGAAGTTGGTTGCTGTTGTGGTATCAGTCATTAATGGAAGAGACTCAATGATAAAATAGAGCGCGCAATACTAGCGCATTTAAGCCTCTTTCCGTACTGATTTCCTAGTAATTACCTAAATCCAAGCTCAAATAACGCGAGTTATCAGGTAAATCTTATCAAATGGGGCATCGAACCTTACCAACTCATCATTGATCAAACCATCCGGCAACGGTTTGTTCCGGTTGATACGAGTTGGGTTTGGTGAGCCACACCGCTACCGCATCCGGCTTAACGACAAGTGGACTAAAATCAATATCAAACTCCCAACTGGACTCACCACGTTGAAAGCCGTTATAAACCACCACGAAGTCATGTTCGAGCTCTCTGCCACGATTCTCACCCGCTTTCACTTGAGTTACTTGGTTCATCGCAAGTAGGACGATATGAGCAATATAGTCGCCATCCCCTTCATAGTTCACTTTAAAGGTATTATCCGAGCGGTTTAGGCTCAAAGCGGGCTTATCGGTTTGCTGCATCGAAGGCAATGTACGATCAAGCCAATTAAAGTAACCACGCCACTCTTTACCATCGACCACGAAGCCGGGTGTATAAACGCTGCTTACAACTCCATAAGCTTTATACAAACGCTGTTTTTGACTAAAAGCTTGGCTAGCGAATTTGTCACTCCAACCTAGATAGTTCCAATAGTCGACATGGTATGCAAGTGGGATTACCTCTTGCCAGAGTTCAGGGTGGGTTTCGATCTTACTCAGATACTCATCAGCCGGAGGACAACTCGAGCAGCCTTCTGATGTGAATAACTCGATAATTTGAGCAGGTTGGCCTTTATGCTCCCAACTTTCAGCAAGAATAGGCGTTGAACACAGCGCAAGCGGTATACCTAGCCAATGACTTTTGCAGATACGACTCATAACGACTCCTTTCCTGATCTTTCTTATCTCACGTGCATTAAGTGCACCAAGTTATAGATAAGACCGAGTCGTCATTAATTTCCTTTCAGACACAAAAAAGCCAGCTACGTGAGCTGGCTTTCATCAATTCTTATCTCGCAAGATTAACGGTAGATACCGATATCTTTTTGCATGTGACCAGAAAGGTCGCTTGCGTAGTAGCTGCGAGGAGTGTTATCAACGAACAGGATATCGATGATGTGTGCAATCAGTCCTTTGAAGTTAACCGCGTAGGTCTTCTTATCCATAGAGTTTGGAACAGCGATAGTATTCATTTGCATTGCTTGAGCCATGATTGCCTCTCTATAAATTTTTTAAGTGTTTCGTCTTGTTGGTGAGAATAATAGGCGATTATTTGCAGGTTAAAAAATGACAAAAACTAGAAGTTCGGATAAGTTTTTCTAATAAAACAAACCATTAACAACCGTATAGAATACGCACTCACACAAAGTGAATTTAAATTCAAATTTACGCTTAAAACTTGAATTTAGTACAAATTAGACTCTAAACAAAGAGGCCAAGGTCACAAAAAATTTACATAAATAAATTCTTTGCTCGCTTGGCCTCGAGAAAATAACCACTATTTAGATAAGTTATTTTGACTTTAATTTGTCTGTTCTATGTCTGACTTATTTCCATAGATAGATGCTATAACCGCGATTGTCATGGTGGTGATCAAAACACCCAATGACCAGTAAGTCGGAATCGCATATTCGCTTTCCACCAGCAGCATCTTGATACCAATAAATACCATGATGAACGCCAGTGCTGGTTTGAGGTAGATGAACTTATCCATCATGCCTTGTAGTACAAAGTACAGCGAGCGAAGACCTAACAACGCAAATACGTTAGCCGCCAAAACCAAAAACGGTTCTTGTGTCACAGCGAAGATTGCAGGGATTGAATCCAGTGCGAACATCACATCCATGACAGCAATCGCACCAATAACTAGCATCATCGGAGTGATCATCCACTTAACGCCTTGTTTCACAATCAATGATGCGCCATGAAACTCTTCGGTCACAGGCATCACTTTACGTAACAGCTTTTCAGGTAGCGTATTCACGCTCTCCTCTTCGCCTTTATCAAGCGCCAATTTCACACCAGTTGCGATAAGGAATGCTGCAAACACATACAGTACCCAATGGTATTGTGCTAGTAACTGAGCGCCCAATGCGATCATAACCGCGCGTAACACAAGTGCACCAATCACACCCCATAGCAACGCTCTAGGACGTAAATGCTCAGGTACTTGGTACTGACCAAAGATCATCGCGAAAACAAACAGATTATCTACGCTGAGCGATTTCTCTAACAGATAGCCGGTAATAAACGAGACCGTTGCTTTCTCCGCCGTGTAGTCGCTATGAGGCGCATAGAATTCCCAAAACAGATAGATTGAGCCTGCAAACAGGAATGCGAGCAAAAACCAAAAGATGCTCCACACAGTCGCTTTCTTAATGGTGACATTACCACCACGAGTCTGATAAATATCGACAGAAACTAATACTAACGTCAGTATGAAGAAGCCCACGTAAGTCATCACATCTGGTGACGTTGACAACGCGTCTTGCTGAGTTGATAAAAGAGATTGAGTTGAGTTCATTATTCCTCCGGGCGGAAGAACTGTTCAAAGACCTTCCGCAAACAAAACAGATCAAGGTCCAAAATGGCACTTGATTGTGATTGCGTTGGTCTCGTTGAAGTGAAATATGGGATTTCACCTTTACGCACCGGATAGACACTTGGCCTAACGAGATGACGATACGTAAACTTGCGCTAACTACTCCCCAAACGCGTGGATAATATTCCCGAATTTGTGTTTCGTCTATATAAATTTGCACTAAAAAAACAAAAAGAGGCAAAAAGCCCCTTTTGTTTGTTGTCGTTGTTAACTGCAGGTGTCAGCCATAGATCGTACTAATCTCTAACGTTCTTTCCTACAGTCCTGCAATAGGTACGAAGTAAACCAGCGCCGACCAAACCGACACCCAACCTACTACGGCTACCGCATCCAACCAATCTTTCTTCCACATGTTTCGTCTCCTGCCAAATAGAGCAACTGCGAAACATCTAGCAAAAAAGATACCAAAAAAGTATTAATGCACTTTTTTATAACAAACCAAACAGTTCTGAGCGTTACGAGTGTTTAACGCCTCTGGGTTTGCTTTTAAAAACTCAATAAAACAGTCCGCCATGGATAGCGTAGTCACCGTCCCTTCTCCCTGCATATTAAGCACTGCGTCATAGCCTTCTTTGCCTTTCATGGTATAGGCAGATGACGAGCCACGATACATCTGTTGACGCTCAACAGGTTGCCAATCACCATTACGAAAGATATCTAGATGATGAATTCGATGCCCTATCGGTGCTTCTGCGTGGTAACAAAATCTTAGATTATGGGTATAAGGAAAACTGCCTGAACCTGTGCCAACGACGCCATTATCAAGCGCATTATTAATTGCACCTTCCAACATAGCGGCAATGGTTTCACCATTAATTTGATAAGTGCCTATCGGTACGGCAAACGGTAGTAACTTTCCGGCAATATCTGCGACTGATACATCACCAGCGTTTAGAGAATTACGCACACCACCAGCATTGTGAATTGCAAAGTCTACATCCAAACCACGTTGATTCATTGCATAGTGGAAGGATTGAGCGACAAGCGGCGCTAGCTCACTTGGCCCTTTTGCATCAGGCACCCGGACATGACGTAGCTTATCCGTTGCTGTCGCGATAATTTGCTGTTGTAGCTGGCGTACTCGCGGAAGGTACTTGTCGGTTAAGATAAACTGAATATCTTGGTCTTTTTTACATACAGAGATATGAGGATGATTGTTCAAGTACTCACAAGCGAGGTCGTGAGCCCCCCCCTGACCTACTTCACTGAGTTTTGCATCGATAAACAGACGGCGGCCAAGAAGCAGTTCATTTCGACCATTGAAGCACACTACTTTTCCAGACTCATCAAATTCAATCTCACAATGGCCTAAAGACATAGAGTGGAAGCCAGCTTGAACGACGTAGGTATCATTGATTTTTACGCCATACTCGTCATCTTTAATCAATCCAATATCAGAAAAGTCACCCTGTAACCTGTGGCTATGCCCTCCAACAATAAGTCCAATACCATCTACCTGACTCGCCATTTCCAAATCACCCTCATAACCTAAGTGACTGAGTAAAATGATCTTATTGATACCTTCTTGCTGAATTTGCTCGATGGTGGCTCTAGCCGTAGCTATGGCGTTCTCAAACGGTGTGTCGATATCTGGGTTCGCAATCAACCCCATTTGGTCGATGCTAAGGCCGAAGATAGCGACTGGCTCGCCATCAAACTCTTTTACGATGTAGCTCGCGCTACGCGTATCAGGAAGGAATGCTTTGACTTGGCTATTGTCAGCTAACGTATGAGTTTTCTTGATATCCTCATTCGATAAATTCCAGTTACCCGCCAACAAAGGAAATTGAATGCGTTTAGCAAACTCGGCAACAGGTTCATTGCCCATATCGAGTTCGTGATTTCCTAGTGTCATTGCATCGATGTTGAGTGCATTCAACAAGTCCGCATTAGCTTTTCCCTTAAACAAAGAAAAGTACAACGTCCCTTGGAAGCAGTCCCCAGCGTGGAGAAACAGCGTATCTTTGCCCTGTCGAGTGGCATCTTCTTTTAGCTGCTTGAATCGAGTTGCGATGCGAGCAAAACCACCAGCGCTTACATAAGGCTCTATGATTTGCTCATTCACTTTTAGTGATAGTTGTAATGACGTTGGTTCAAAGTATGAGTGGGTGTCATTAATATGCGCCAATACCAGTTTCGCTGGCTTATTCTTTTTTGTCATATGTTCTCTCTCTTCTTCCCTTCATACTAGGTCGGGAATCATGACAGAATCGTGAATTTTATGAAACAGCACTGCAAAAAAATACGCGTGATAGATCAATAATCACATTCGGTTCGTTTAAACTTTAGACTCTGTTTTGTGACAACAGAATACACCTAGCACAAAAAGATCGATTATGATTATAGATATCTGTTTGCTTTCAAAGCATTAGCAGATCTTTTGTTAGGAGCAAGCCTATGCAATTAGAACGAATCGAGATTTCTGGATTCAGAGGTATCAAACGGATGTCACTGGCATTCGATGAGCTCACAACGTTAATCGGTGAAAATACATGGGGTAAATCTTCACTGCTTGATGCTTTGTCTGTTGTACTCCCCGCCGATGGCGTGCCTTATCAATTCGAAATGACAGACTTTCATGTAGACTATTCCGTCTCGCACCCGCAATCGCAACACCTGCAGATTGTGCTATCCCTAAAAGCAAATGATAAATCAGAGTTGAATGCTGGGCGTTATCGCAAACTCAAGCCAATATGGGTTCAAGATGAACATGGTACTTATCGAATCTATTATCGAATCAGCGCAACGCTAGAGCAGTATGAAACCACGACTCACTATGCGTTTCTCGATTTAGACGGTAATCCACTTAAACTGCACCATTCAGAGAAGCTGGCTCAAGAACTCATGACACTCCACCCTGTTATTCGCCTTCGAGATGCTCGTCATTTTGATCGTCCGTTTAATGGCAATGGAAATGGTAACGGCCATCAGACTCGGATTGAAAAGCGTATCGATAATACCTGTCGTCGACTCATGGCGATACCAGGCCATGTTAATAAGGGCGAAATGCGCAGCAGTTTAGATTCGATGCAGAGCCTAATTGAGCACTATTTCTCTTTTAAAAGCGTTTCACGTAAAAACCCTCGCAAACAACGCGATGGACTCATGTATTCAACGGGAATCAACGACAAGAGCATTCATGAACTCGTTGAAGAGACCAACAATAAACAGACACGTTTGCTGTTTATGGGCTTACTTAATGCTTATCTTCATGCCAAGGGGCCAAATGACTTAAGACGCTGTGCGCGGCCACTTTTGATCTTAGAGGATCCTGAGGGTCGTTTGCATCCAACGCACCTCGCTAGAGCATGGAGCTTGTTGCAAAAACTACCGATGCAGAAAATCCTGACGACTAACAGTGGTGAGTTATTAGCAGCGGTGCCTTTGCACTCAATTCGTCGTCTAGTGCGTCAGTCAGACAAAACCATCGCTAATCAATTAAACATCTCTCACTTTAGTAAAGACGAACTGCGCCGCATTGGTTTCCATATTCGTTTTCATCGCTCGGGTGCCTTGTTCGCTCGCTGTTGGTTGTTAGTGGAAGGAGAGACGGAAGTCTGGTTGTTTAATGAGTTAGCGAATCAATGCGGCTATAACTTAGCGGCAGAAGGTGTGCAGATTATTGAATTCGCCCAATCTGGGTTAAAAGCGCTGATTAAGGTAGCTAAAGAGTTTGGTATAGATTGGCATGTCGTGACGGATGGCGATGCGGCTGGTAAGAAATACGCTGCGACTGTACTCGCGAAACTTGATAATGACCAACCTCGGCACCGACTCACAGAGTTACCAGAGAAGGACATCGAACACTACCTTTATATGAATGGCTTTGAGAGCTTCTTTAGAGATATGGTTAAGATCCCTTACGATCACCCTATTCCGCCAAAGAAAGTCGTGGCTCGAGTGTTGAAGAAACACGCTAAGCCTGATCTGGCGCTTGCTATTGTCTCACACTGTGAAAATCGAGGTCTTGAGTGCATTCCTCTACTGCTTCGCTGGACACTTAAACGAGTCATTACCATGGCCAACGGCAACACATAGCTCTTACAATTTAACTCTTCTTCCGTCTCAAAAAGAAAAAAGGCACACCAAGTGGTGTGCCTGTATAAAAAGTCTATACAAATTAATTGGGGGTTATCTTTCACAGGGACATATCCAATCCGACAACACCACTGAAACCTACAATTACTTTTTCAATAACTTACGCTTCAACGCGGTTGGCGTGCTGTTCTGCCTTTGGAGAAGATTGAGATGATTTTTCGTGAAGCCATACGCCACTCGTCTTCATCAAGTAACCAAACACACCACCTAGCAGTAGTGAAGGCACGACTAGTTGCCAATCACCGGCAGCGGCAAACGTTGCACAAGAACCGATAAAGGTCCCTGGAATGTAAGCTAACCAGGTCTGTTTTGCTTGAATACACATGAAGAAAGCGACAATAGCAGTGATTACGTAGCCTAGGATCTCTAAACCAGCAAAAGTAGAGCCATGAATGATAACCATTGCCCAGAATACGCCTGTCATGTTAGTGAGTAAGCTGCTCAGCAGCCCTTTCACACCATCGGTAGGTGATGCGAAATAACTGGTGCACCCTAAAAAGCCAGCCCATGAGAGCAAACCAAAAGAGATAGCAATCCAGCCCCAAAGACCTGACAAAATACCTGTTGTTAACGAAATCGCGACTAATGTACTCATACTATTTCTGAACTCACAGCGCCCGTTTAGCACTAAAATGTTCAGCCTCACTAGAAATCAAGTAAGCATAGTATGGTAACTAACAAAGAAAACGGACGATCTAGGTCACAATTACAATGTATGAAAGTGACGCTTTATCAGTAGATAGAGACCGATATCGCTTATTCAACAGATATCGGTATTAAGAAAAGAGCAGAAAAGTGGTTATAGAACGGAAGGACGACTCTTCATCATGCGTTTTCCTTCACGCTTAATGCACTCAGCTAACGGGTTTTCGGCCATATCTGCACGCCAGATAAATGAGAGCGTTCTCTCCATTTCTAATTCAGGCACATTCAAAGTAACTAACTGACCCGATTCGATAAAGCGCTCAACATCAAGATATGGTAAACAAGTTAGGTAAGGTCCATTTGCCACCAAACTTCTCAACACAGGTACGTGCTCGTACTCTCGCCAAACGTCTAAATCGGCAATTAAATGATGAATAGAGCTATCAAAAACTTTGCGAGTACCTGATCCATGTTCTCGAAGTACCCATTTCGCTTGCTCAAGTTGAGCCAAACTCACTCTTTCACGCTTGGCAAATGGGTGATGTGCCGAGGCAACAACGGTGAGGTGGTCTGTACACCACACTTCTTGGTGAATTCGGTTGTCATCACAGCGCCCTTCAATGACACCTAAGTCATATTGATAATCAAGAACGCCTTCAATAACCGACTGAGTACTTTGCACGCCAAGTGATATGCGCATCTCTGGAAAGTCGTTATCAATAATACTGATGAGGTCTGGAACCAAGTGTTCCGCAGGGGTTTGGCTAGCGCCAAGACGTAGTTCACCACTAAGAAGATGCTGTTCGTAGAAACCCATTTCTATCTGTTGTGCATCTTGAAGAAGGCGTTTTGCTTTAGGTCTCAACCACATACCCCAATGGGTTAACGCCATCTGCTTCCCCTGCCGTTCAAACAAGGGCCTGCCTAACATCTTTTCAAGTTGAGCGAGTGACATACTGGTAGCCGACTGAGTCAGTGCAAGCTTATCCGCCGCTTGGCTTACACTTCCGGAATCTGCAACGGCGTCAAAGACGGCAAGCTGCTTCAATGAATAACGCAAATTTCTTCCTTAATTTCTTGTAATTATCTGTATTCCGACGCTCTTTTTTTATAAAGCCTTTGAGCAATCGGTTTCATTGTACCCTGTCATTTTTCTATATCAATATTTCTGATGTGGTTTTTAAATATTATCAATTTTACCTGTACCCCCAGCACTCGTAATCTGAATGGGCAGCAACGATTTAGTGGCTGCGATATTCAACATTCACTTAGGTATTAACACTAGGAATCACTTATGACGGATTGTTCAAGGAGGGGGTATGGCGACCAGCACTTCTGATAATCACCAACTGTTTTCGCCAACAGAAATGATGGCTGAAGCGGAGAAATTTGCACTCAGTAAAGCGAATAAAACCAGCAGCATGACGATGAGTCTTGCGATTATGGCTGGCGCATTCATCGGACTCGCTTTCCTATTCTATATCACAGTTACCACCGGCAGTGCCGACGCCGGTTGGGGTTTGAGCCGCTTAGCTGGCGGTCTTGCCTTCAGTATGGGACTTATCTTAATCGTCATCTGTGGCGGTGAACTGTTTACCAGCTCGGTGTTATCTAGCATCTCCTGGGCAAACAAGCAGATCACCTTTGGCAAGATGCTGTCGATTTGGGGAAAAGTGTATGTAGGTAACTTTATTGGTGCGATGTTCCTACTTGCTCTGGTAAGTGCCGCAGGGCTTTATCAACTCGACGGCGGCCAATGGGGACTGAACGCGCTCAATATCGCGCAACACAAACTCCACCACAGTCCGATTCAAGCATTTGCATTAGGTGTGCTTTGTAACCTACTGGTTTGTTTAGCGATTTGGCTAACCTTTAGCTCTGCCAATGCCATGACAAAAGCAATGATGACGGTACTACCTGTTGCCATGTTCGTTAGCACAGGCTTTGAGCACTGCGTGGCAAACATGTTTATGGTGCCACTGGGTATTGTGATTCAAAACTTCGCACCAGAAAGCTTTTGGACACAAATAGGCATGACATCTACTCAGTATGCCGACCTCAATGTCATGCAATTCGTCACTGCAAACTTACTACCAGTGACACTCGGCAACATCGTTGGTGGCTCTGTTCTCGTAGGCTTAGCGAATTGGAGCATCTACCGCAGACCGCAGCTTAAAGCGGCAAAAATAACAGCAATAACACAAGCAACTCAAATTACGTCAGTTAAGGAAACTACTATGAACACGAACACAATCATCAAAACAATCATGAACACGAACCCGACGACTCTATCTGTTGAAATGCCAACTGCTGTTGCTATCGACACTCTGCTAGACGCACAACAAGTAAGCGCGCCAGTGTGTGATTTAGAAGGTCGCTTAGTGGGTGTATTCTCAATTCATGACGTAATGGTCGACCTTTGGTGCCAAGACTACATCCCAACCGCTGGTCAGAAGGTTGTCGATTTAATGAGCCGCGATGTAGTAGCGATTGACGCCAATGACAAGCTTGTGGACGTCGCGGAATTCCTTTGCATCGACAAAGAGCAGCTATACCCAACATCTAGCATGGGCATTGCAACTCGCTTTACCACACTTTCTTTAGAAGAACGTGCGAAGGCGATGAAAGTGAGCCAACCACACATGCTTCCAGTTCTTGAAAACGGCACGATGGTGGGTGTTCTAACTCGCGCTGAAGTGATGCAAGCGCTTCGCCCTATATACGGTGACCGCCTAAACGTAGTAAAAGAGACAGAACTAGAAACGGCATAACCTCTGATAAACAAAACACGTGATAACAGCGTGTGGCTAGAAAAGATGTCTCGATTGAAGTGATACAGTTTGGATAACTCTATTCAATACGCAAGATAACACCAATCAAAAAGACTCATGGCTTAATAACGAAAAAGGCGCTAAGCATCTGCTTTGCGCCTTTCTGTATGTATGAGACAGAGGTTAGTCTATTCGACTTACTTCTTGATGCCTTCTACGTGAAGTTCCATGTCAACGTAGCTAGAAGCGCCCATGACTTTAATATCGAAGTCAGCAAGCTCTAGACGAGTTGTACCGATGAAACCTGCACGCTCACCACCCCATGGGTCTTGACCAGCACCGATGAACTCAGCATCGATCGTGATTGGTTTAGTCACACCGTGCAGAGTTAGCTCACCCATTACAGCCAGTTTACCATCACCGTTATCAACCACTTTTGTGCTGTTGAATGTCGCTTCAGAGAATTTACCTGCATCGATAAAGTCACCGCTACGGATGTGCTTGTCACGCTCAGCGTGGTTTGAGTCAAGGCTTGTAGTATCAACCACAACGTTCACTTTAGACGCTTCTACGTTGCTTTCATCAAATGAGAAGTCACCAGAAAATGTGTTGAAACGTCCTTTAATAAAGCTGTAACCAAGGTGGCTCACTTTGAAGTTAACAGACGCGTGTGCGCCTTTTGTATCAATCACGTAATCAGCAGCGTTCGCAGCGAAAGGCATTGCCATAGCAAAGGCTAGTCCTGTAGCGATAATTGATTTTTTCATTTTGATGCTCCTATCATTTTTCGTAGCGTATCGTCTTTGTCGATAATGTGGTGTTTAATCGCAGCCAGTGCGTGAACTGATGCCAATACAATCAGTACCCAAGCTGCATAGTAGTGTACGGTTCCTGCCAAGTCGGATTGGTTAGCAAATAACTCTCCCATACTTGGAACAGTGAACCAGTTGAAAACATCTATGCCACGACCATCTGATGTTGAGATCAAGTAGCCAGACACAAATAGAGCCAACAGATTTAGATACATGAAGCCGTGTGCAGCCTTCGCCGCCACCACTTCATAACTTTTACCTTCAACACTTGGTGACACTGTCACTGTTTTCCAGATCAATCTGAATAGGGTCACAGCAGCCAAAATAATACCGATTGAACGATGCCAATCAGGCGCCGTTTTATACCACTCGCTGTAGTAAGAGAGGTCAACCATCCACAGGCCAACACCGAATAATCCAAAAATTGTCAGTGCTGAAACCCAGTGCAACAGTCTAGCTATTGGATTGTAGTTCTTTACATTATTACTCATGTTTCATTCCAAAAGGTTGCAGTTGGTATAGTATGAAGAGCGTACATTACTCTGTGTTGTTGAAACATATTATTTACCTAGCTTTACATAAATGACATAACTAAAACTCAAACAACATGTTCGAATAATTTGAACAAGATGATTTTACTTATAACTCAACGACCTGCTCTATCTCGTAAAGTTCATCGCTAATGTCGAGCATCTTACGCTCCATCACCTTTTGCGCGTCCTCGATTCCCTTGTTGTAATAGACAGCACCAAATTTTTTGCTGATAAAATCAACAAGAAAGTCCGCGTCAAATTGGCCTATCTCGACATCGAGCTCATCTTGCAAGTAGCGTTGCAGTACTTCGGTCATTTCAGTCTTTTGTTTTCTGTCTAACTCTATGGTCATCACTTCCTCGTAAGTCTTTCTAAATATTGTTATTTATAAATGTTAAACGCCATTAGCACGCTTACAACATAAAAATCGACACACAGCTTAATTTTGATAAAGCGATCAAGAACTGAGCCATTGTTGTTGGCAAATTACACAGTCATTACCTTACTATTCAGTTATCAACATTGTAGCCATGTATAAGGACATTCATTGTTATTAGATCTCGTGATACAGAGCATCAACCTCTTCCAAGAGGATTGCCTGAAGTTGTGCGAACATCACTACCCTACCGTTCACAATCAAGGAATCAGTGAGCACCATATTGGTAAGGCATTTGCACGACGAATGCAGCACACACTACTTAGTTTTGATCACGAGAGTATGATTCACCCACTCGATATGCTGCCACTTAATGAAACGGCACGACATTTTCGTATATCGTCTGAAATTGGTACGGTATGGGTCATCAGTCACCATATGGTGAGTGCTGGTAAAACTTGTCGTAAGAAACTTCTGGTCGATGTTCATCATTGGCTCGGCGAATACGGTTACGCAATCCAACCCAATGACCTACTCATCATTGTTTCTGACCATTGGATAAGTCGCAGCAAGCACAGTCGCGAACTGTTGCATTGGTGGATGGGTGAATTGCCGGACGAAATTACTGAGTACAGCCAACAAGGCATAACCTTACAAGAAAGTGATTCACAGTTCGCTTCAGATTTGAATATCAACTTTGGCATAACCCCTTGCTTCATCAAATTTGGGCATCCATTAAAACGTTCAAACAATCAACAATTAGTACGCAAGTACATTCAGCTGTACGCGGTTATGCAATGGGTTTAGTTGTAACTTCAGAATTAAATACTCATCTAAGCTCATAAAGCAAAGAAATACACCAGTCACTATAAAAACTATTAGTTTGTTCGTTTATATCTAGTAAATATATCGTTGATTTATTTCAATTTTATTTTCTCGGAATAACTAACACTTTAGTATGGGCTATTTCATTCTATTTCTAAAAGTTTGATATTGAGTCAGAGATCAACAGGGAAATGGTATTTTGATTGGTATCACGATATGCGATCGAAATATATTAAACCTAACTCAAGCATTGCGATGCATAACACATTAACTGACTAACATTTACTCAGCAAATCACACAGATGCAATTCATAATTCAACCGAATAAATATAATTCTCCGCAATTTATAATGTTAAATTGTTTTTATTTATATATGGATCGCGTTAATGCTTCTTTTATTAATTGACAATTTATCCACGCATGTCAATATTGTGACACAAGGAATTATTTATCCCTTTAATGGATTATCTTTAATTAAGTATGATTTTATCTGACCGTAGTGAATTCGTTAAATGCATCTCTGTTGATGATCGGATGCAGTTTATTGCTAATTACCAAAACCTTACTTTAAGAAGTGTTTATCAGCCCATTTTCAACGCAAAAATGGAGCAAATCGGTGTTGAAGCATTAGTTCGAATTACTGATCAAGACGAGCAAACTATCAGACCAGATCACTACTTACACTCTGATGAAACATCCATTGACGACAAAATCAATGTAGAGCGCTTGAGCCGCGTCATTCACGTTCGTAACTTTGCGCAGTCCACGTCTCGTCACCTTCAGCTTTTCCTTAATGTACTACCCAATGTTGGTGAGTTGTTTGCTAACTCCAATGTCAGTGATAGTCTGCTGGCCAAACGCTTAGTTGAACTTAACCTGTCGCCCGAACAGATTGTAATGGAGCTAGTTGAACTGACCGCAGACAGCGAGGAGAGGCTCAAAGAAGCAGCAGGTTCTCTTGCAGAGAATGGTTTCAAGGTTGCCGTTGACGACTACGGCACTCAAGCCTCAAATGAAGGAAGAGTCCGTCACATTACCCCGCATATTATTAAGGTTGACCGTTCATTGATGCTGGAGTTTGAACAAGGTAATGCAAAGCCTATTCATGATGTTCTAGCGCTAGCTAAATCAATCAATGCGCAGACCGTAATCGAAGGTATTGAGACTCAACAACAGCTAGAGCTAATGCAAACAGTAGGATTTGATATGTATCAGGGCTACTTTTTAGCTATGCCGACACCAATTGAGTTGGATGTTCAAATCGCAATCTAAGTTCAACCCCATACCTTCTTTATCTCACTACCCACTTATCTAATCTAACAAGATCAAAAAAGCCCAACCTATTTCAGGCTGGGCTAGGCTAAAACGAATCGTTTATATCAATCCTTAATATCCCGCAGTGGACGGTTTGATTCTGAATAAGATGGCAAACATCACAGGTACGACAATCAAAGTCAGTACCGTGGCAAAGCCTAAGCCCGCCATGATGGTGATCGCCATCGAGCCAAAGAATGCATCAAAGACTAGTGGAATCATGCCTAAAATAGTGGTCAATGCCGCCATAGATACTGGACGTACACGGCTGATGGCACTGTCTACTACCGCTAGGTATGGGTCTTTTCCTGTCTCTAATTCACTGTTGATTTGGTCTAGTAGAACAATCCCGTTCTTCAAGATCATGCCGCTCAAGCTGAGTAAGCCCAAGAATGCTGTGAAGCTAAATGGCATGTTGGTACTCAACAGACCAATTGATACACCGATGATCGACAGTGGCACTGTAAACCAGATAACCAAAGGCTTACGTACCGAGTTAAACAGCAGCATAGTGATAATGAACATCAATAGGTAACCCATTGGCAGTGAACCAAAGAGCGACTCTTGCGCATCCTTAGAGGATTCGTATTCACCGCCCCACTCGATGCTGTAACCTGAAGGAAGTGGTAGTGCTTCAATTTTCGGTTGTACTCGTGCAAATAAGCTTGCCGGTGTTTCATCGCCTAATACGTCATGGTCAGCCAACACTGTTAACGTACGCTTACGGTTCTTACGTTGAATCAGAGGCTCCGACCATTGCAGTTCTACACCATCAATCACTTGTTCAACTGGGATGTAAGTCTGTAGTGACGGGCTCCAGATCTTCACGTTGTTTAGTGACTCAAAATCAAAACGCTCTTCTTCAGGTAAACGTGCAACGATAGGCAGCATGTGTGTACCATCACGCAGCAATCCGATGTTGTATCCACCAAATGCCATTTGCAATGTATGAGACAAGTCTGCCTTTGAGATGCCTAAGCGACGCGCCTTAGATTCATTAAATAGAGGCACCAACTCTTTGGTACGCTCGCGCCAGTCGTGGCGTACGTTGCGAGCACCTGGATCTGCAAGCAGGATGTTTTCTACGTCAGTCGCAATAGTGCGCAGTACATCAGGGTCTGGGCCAATAATACGCGCCTCGATTTTAGACGCAGGTGATGGACCAAACTCAATCAACTTGAACTGGAACGTTGGCTGTTCAAACTCAATCGCCAGCTTTTCGTCAAGCTTTTCAAGCGTCGCGAACATGGTGTCACGATCAGTCGTTCTTACTTGCAGTTGAGCGTAGGCTTCATAGCTCTTTTCTGGTTGGTAAGTCAGAGCAAAACGCTGCATGCCTTGACCCGCCGTTGTAGTCACGAACTCAACATTGTCCAACTTACGAATGTAGCTCTCTACTTTCTCTGTTTGCTTAATGGTTTCGCGGATATCTGTGCCTTCTGGCATCCACATATCAACGTAGAACATTGGTGTATTCGACGCAGGGAAGAACTGCTGCTTCACCATGCCGAAGCCAACAATCGATACAGCCAATAGGCCGACCATGCTCGCAACGGTTAACCAACGGAATCTCAGTGCAAACTTTAGCATCGCGCCAAATACGACAAACAAGATACCTTTGTATGGGTCTTCGTCTGTACCTGTTTTGTCTTCTTCCTTGAGCATTAAATCGGCTAGGAACGGTGTCAGTGTTAGAGCGGTGATCCAGCTTAGGAAAAGTGAGAAACACAATACCCAGAACAACGAACCCATGAATTCACCGGTTGCATCTTTCGATAGACCGATAGGAGCAAACGCTGTAATTGCAATAATGGTGGCGCCTAACAGAGGCCATTGCGTTTGAGTCACAATGTCTTTCGCGGCTTGTAGCTTACTTTTACCCTTCTTAAGTCCAACCAAGATACCTTCAACCACAACAATGGCATTATCCACCAGCATACCTAGCGCGATAATCAAAGCACCCAATGAGATTCGGTGCAGCTCTACCTCGTTGTAGTCCATCAAAATAAAGGTACCAAACACCGTCAGCAGAAGTACTAGGCCGATAATTAAGCCGCTACGTAAGCCCATCGCAAAAAGTAGAACAACGATTACAATAGCTACCGCTTCTACCAAACTGATGATGAAATCTGAAACGGACTTATCAACTTCTTGCGCTTGGTTGTAGAAATAGTTCAGCTCAATGCCCGCTGGTTTGATCGACTCAAGACGTTCAAGTTCTGCATCTAGCGCTTGACCAATCTCAACCACGTTTACGCCAGAAGAGAACGCAATACCGATGTTGATGGCAGGCTTGCCGTTATACGTCAGCACATTACCTGGTTTTTCCGCGATACCTCGTGTTACCGTCGATACATCTTTCAGACGAATCAGGTTACCCGTGTCACGACCATGGATGATCAGATTTTCTAGCTCTTCAACTGTGCTTAGCGTTCCGTTTGGTTTAATTGCAAGGCTTTGGCCATTGAGCATTACCTCGCCAGAAGAAACCACACTGTTCTGTTGAGCAAGCAGAGAAGTCACTGTCGTCATGTCCAAGTTAAGTGCAGCTAAACGCTCCAAAGACATCTCAACAAAAAGTTGCTCCTGCTGATCACCAGCAATGCTGACTTTACCAACACCGTCGACAAGCTCTAACTCACGAGTTAGGTAATCTGCGTACTGTTTTAGCTCAACATAGTCGTAGCCATCACCAGTCAGCATTAGCATTACGCCAAATACATCACCGAAGTCATCAATAATCTGAACAGACTGTACGCCACTTGGAAGTGTTGGCTGTAGATCGTTGATCTTACGACGCATTTCATCCCAAATCTGAGGTAGTTCATCAGGACCGTAGTCCATCTTCATGCTAACCATGATCTGCGACATACCGTCTGACGAGGTAGACGTAATCTTATCGATATAAGGGAGTTGTCGAATCTCTTTCTCTAGCGGATAGGTCAATTCCTCCTCTACTTCCATAGAGCTTGCGCCCGGATAGGTAGAGATGATCATTGCATCTTTAATCGTAAATGCTGGGTCTTCTAAACGTGAAAGGTTGCTAAAAGAGCTCACACCACCGATAGCTAAAATAACCAGAAACAGCCAGCTAATAACTTTGTTTTTTATTGAATATTCTGCGATGTTCATTCTGCTTTTCCTGACAATTTCATTCCATCACGTAACTTGCGTAAGTTAGAGTTGATCAATTGGTCACCCTGCTCTACACCATGTGCGATAAGCGCACCTTGACCGCTGATCTTTTCTACCTCAACTAGGTTTTTATAGGCTTGGCCATCTTCGAGTTTCCATACATAAAACTCATTGGCTTCCGAGCCTGCTTGTAGGGTGGTCATAGGCAGTTGATAACCTTGCACATCGCTCAAACCCGCTTTAGCCATATCAACGTTCACCGTAACGCTAGTACCTGGCATGACTGGAGTTTCAAGCTGTGGCATCGACATCCAAAACTCGTAAGTTCTCGATTGCGGGTGTAATTCACTCGTGTGCTCTAAATAAGTCAGAGGGTAAGAGCCTTCAATGCCACCAAAAGTCGCGTTCGGACGGTAACTGCTAGAGCGCATGTCTGGGCTAATCGCAGCCAAAATTGAGTCTGAAACTTGAATGCGCACATACACCTTATCGTTTTGATATAGGTTCAGCAGTGTTTCACCCGGAGTGGTATTTTCAAATTGCTTTTTATCGACTGTAGAGACAGTACCGGTGAACGGTGCGTGCAGTTCGGTGTACCCCAGCGCTTGTTTAGCCGATGCCAAATTGGCAGACGCAAGCTTAAAGTTCGCTGTCAGCTGATCAAATTCAGACTTTGAAAGCATTTTGCTGGCAAACATCTCTTTACCACGCTCTAGCTGCTTGTTAGCAAGATCATATTGAGACTGTGCATCTACTACATCTTGACGGTAAGTGTCGCCATCAATTGTCGCTAATAGCTGACCTTTTTTAACCACGTCGCCCGCTTCTACGAGCACTTGGTCAATCTCACCGGCAATGCGAAATGCCAATGGTGTCAATTCTGCAGCCATCACTTGGCCGTTGAAATTACGGAATTGCTCTTTAAGAGGTGCTTTCACTTCAAAAGTCGATACCGTTAGTGTTGGCTGCTCTCTGTGTGCGGTTTCGTTATTACATGCAGCAAGTACCAGCGTTGAAGCAACAACGACCGCTAATTTATTGAATTTCATTAAATGCCGCCCTCACGCGTCCACGCTTTTACTTGCTGTCCATCAACCAATGCATCTACGCCCGCTTCGACAATTAAGTCGCCGCCCATGAGGCCACCGATAACGCGACCATTTTCATTCAGCGCAACGGTCACTTTTGAGATCATTTGGGATACAGGGTCGTAACGCCACAGTTCGCCTTGGGTTTCTTCTTTACTTACCCATGCTGAATCGACGATACCGATACCTTTTTCATCGGTGGATTTTTGAACTTCAACTTGTGCCGTCATACCAGAGAGTAAATTCAACTCAGCTGGCTTTTGAATTGATACAACCGCTTGGTAGCTGTTTGTATCTTCGTCTGGTTGCGTCGAAATCTCTTTGAAGCGTGTTGGAATGCGAATCCCGCGATGGCTGTCCATCACAACCCACATGTTGGATTGAACAAAATCGTTAATGCTACGATCTTCCAGTTTGGCAACTGGAACCGAGAAAGTAACGTCCATAGCACCGTGGTTCAAAATATTGAGAACTGGCTGTTTCTCGCCGATGACTTGGTGTTGTTTGCCAAAAACCATAGACACAACACCATCAAAAGGCGCCACTAGCTTTGTATAACCTAGGTTGGTTTTCGCTTGCTCAAGTTCCACGCCAGCAGCTGTGTAGTTATTCACTGCTTGGTCGTAGTAATCGGCACTCACCAACTTCTTAGCATAAAGCTCTGAAGCTTGTTGGTACTGACTATTTGCAAGATCGTACTTTGCCTGCGCTGCATCGAGTGCGATTCGGAAATCTGTCGAGTCTAAAACAACCAGTGTCTCGCCCTTTTTGACATCTTGCCCCATGCGAACTGCGAAGTTGTCGATCTGACCACCCACTTGAAAAGAAAGTGCTGCGCGGTCGGTTGCATCTACTTTAGCGATGTAGCTATCAAGCTCGATATTGGTCTGTTTCGGGATCTCCAATAACTTCACTGGCTTGATAACCAGTTCATTTTCTTCTGATTGTACTTTGTTACATCCGGTCAAGGAGCTCGCTAGGAGGATGACTGCTACAACAGCTCCTAGCGTCTTTACCGGTTTGGCTCTGAAAGATGATTTGGAATGCATTAAGCGGCTCCATTTAATTATTATGATTTACTACACAGGTGTGCAGTATATTTAAATTAACGGAATTAACAAGCTTTACTTTCCACCTGTGCAGTATTTTTTATTTCGACAAAAACAGTGTAGAATTAGAACATCATCCTAATTTGCGAAATGACAATGACAGAAAAAATGACGATGACTGAAAAGAAGCAAGGCCGTAGAAGTGCCAAAGATGCTGAAGAAACACGTTTTCAGATCATGACCATTGCGGCGGAGTTGTTCTGCGACCAAGGCTACGAACGCGTTTCGTTGCGTAATATCAGTGATAAGGCGGGCGTTTCTCACAGCTTGATCCGCCATCACTTTGGGAGCAAAGAGAAGATTTGGCACGCGATCAGCGATTGCTTGCATGCGTATTTTCAAGCTTACATCGCTAAGATCATGCAAGAGCTGCCAAAAGACGTAACGCCAAAGGTCACCCTATATCTGTTTTCGATGCGACTGTTCACCAATATGATCCACTCTCGAAGACCGATGCAGTTGATTTCAGACTCAGTACGACAAGAAGACAACCTGGTTGACTATTTCATTGATAACGTCGGTGACATCGAGCAAGAGATCAACATGCTTGCAGATGAATACAATGCTGCTTACCCAGAGCACCCTATCAACATTTATGAAATTAAATGGCAGATGATCATCTATGCCAACGCCGCCGTGTGTCTAACTCCATTTATGGAAAGTACATGGAATGAAGGTGATATGGTTGCTACCCCTGACGAAGCATTGATGAACCATTGGCAGATGTTTAACAAACAGATGATCAACACCTACAAGGTTGACGAAGAATGGGTTCTAAATCCGAACACGCTTGAAGAGCTGATTTACGACGTACCGTGTGTGTGGAAATGCAACCCTGAGCACCACGAGTAGCAATAAATCAAGTAGTTAGGTTTATAGATACTCACGTTTTATAGATACATAGCAACGTAAGTCGACCTTCAATCGAAAGATACAGAAAAGGCGCTATGGATAGTATCCACAGCGCCTTTTGTATTTCTAAGCCATGACGCGAGCCTTAACGGCGCGCTTTACCGCGGTTTTGGTGAATCTTGAGCTTCGCTTTCATCTTGCGTTTTTCAGATGAACGGCTCTTACCACGACGACCTGTACGCTCTGCCTCAACCTCTTCAATCAAGCTAGGTTCAAAGCCCTGTAGCCACTCTTGTGGTAGGCGCTTATCAAGCAAACGCTCAATCGCTTCAAGCAAGTACTCTTCGTCTCTGCTCATTAAAGAAATAGCCAGGCCTGTATTGCCAGCTCGACCTGTACGCCCTATGCGGTGAACATAATCTTCGGCCTTGTAAGGCATATCGTAGTTTACAACTTGTTCCAGTTGTTGGATGTCAATACCACGTGCCGCAACATCGGTTGCAATCAAAGCTCGGACCTTACCTGACTTAAAGTCATCCAGTGCCTTTTGGCGAGCACCTTGGCTTTTATCACCATTGATTGAAGCTGCTTTGATTCCGTCTAACTTCAACTCTTTAACTAACGCATCAGTACCTTGCTTAGTCTTAGTGAAGACTAAGACCTGTTGCCAGTTTTTAGAGCCGATCAAGTAAGCCAATAGTTCACTTTTGCGCTTCTTATCTACTGGGTAAACCATCTGTTTTACGGTTTCAGCCGTGCTATTGGTTGGTGTTACTTGAATCTCACTTGGAGACTCCATCATACGATGCGCAATAGATTTGATTTTGTTGTCAAAAGTCGCAGAGAAGAACAGTGTTTGACGAACATCATTCATGCGTTTCAATATGCGCTTGATGTCTGGCATAAAGCCCATATCAAGCATGCGGTCTGCTTCATCAAGCACAAGTACTTCGGTTTGGCTTAACATGATGTTCTTAGTGAACATGTGGTCAATCAAACGCCCCGGCGTTGCGATCAGAATATCCGCGCCCGCTTTTAGATTGTCGGTTTGAACTTTCATACTAGTGCCGCCATAAGCAACCACAATTTTAAGTCCAGTGCCTTCAGCATAACTAGTAATGTTGTCGAAGACTTGCTGTGCGAGTTCGCGCGTCGGCACTAATACCAAAGCTCTCACCAGTTTAGGGTTTGGAATCACATTGTCTTGGCTAGCCAACAAACGTTGAATGATTGGTAAACCAAACGCCGCGGTTTTACCCGTACCTGTTTGAGCACCAGCCAGTACGTCTTTACCTTCTAATACGAGTGGGATCGCCTGCTCTTGCACGCTTGTCGGGGTTGTGAAATTTAGCGTCTGTAATGTAGACAGCAACTGCTCCGAAAGCCCCAATTGTTCAAAAGTTTGGTTTGTATCAGACATAAAATGATGCTCAAAGTGGAAATAGGCGCGGATTGTAGCAAACCCCAATGGAACTGTTTACCTTTGTCATTGATTTTTCTTTGCTGACATTTCAATTTGCTGTTGCCGATGCTGCCAAGAGCGCTCAAGTACGTCTGGGTAGAGCTCACAAAAGTGACACTGCAACTTATCATAGTTAGCGGCTAGGTCATCAAAGCACTCTTTTAGTACTCCAAGTCTTGGCCTTCGTAAAGACATTCTCTCTAATACCATAGCAATTGAATCCATCGATTCGTAGCTTTCTAACCAGCGTTGCTGGGACATTTTCTGATGGACCAAAAGAAAATTCTCGGGCCAATGCTCCTCTGAATCTTGGCTTATCTTACTATGTGAATTCTTACAGAATTGTTTAAGTGAAGAGTTAGAATATGTTGACCAGTTTGTGGCTAAACAGTGATCCCAAAAAACATCAAGCGCAATTGGAGCAAAGCGTTGAGTCTCTTTTCTGAACAGTGTTTTTGCTTGCTTGGAGATCACATGAGAATCGGTATAGCTATCGACAAACCGATGCAGTCGAATACCATCAGCTAAGGGTTGAGAATAGTGTTTTGAGGGATCCCCTTTCACAAAGTCACCGAGCAGGTTACCTGCTAAGTCACTACGACAGTGATTTGCGATATGAAGATGGGCAAGAAAGTTCATTGAACCTCATTAAAGTAGAGCCAATTGGAGACATAGTAAACGCACTCCATAATCTTAGCTAACTTTAATGAGGACGTAGGTTAGTTTGACGAGCTAAACATCTCTTCGGCTAATTGCTGAACTGCCTGTTCGTAATCAGAAAGGTCGATGCCAATTTCCATCGCATCTAACAGCTCGAGACTTTCGTCATTAAAATATTGGTCACTCATATTGTGCCCTTCTATTCCTTATCATAGGCTTTCGCCCTTACAACTAAGTGTCTCCATATTGTGCGTTAAATATGACAGATTTATGAAGACACTCCGTGTTTCCCAACAATTTTTAATGCGCTCTTTTTGAGCAGCACACCTCTGTTCTAAATCGGCATTCGCGCTATAGGATCCATATCTCCGAAGTTGGGTCGCGCGCCCACACTATTACTGGTCACGTCCCACCGACTCAATCTTTTCTTCACCAAACTATGAATCAGATCATAGATAAACGATTGCTTTGTACTTTAAGTCGATTAGAAAAACCCAAGTGTATATATTATTTTACAGTGGATATAAAAAATTACATTTAACCTTGCATTCATTATAAAACTCCCACAAAATGCAGCCAATCCAATATTATTACTGGCTATGGGCGACTAACTCAGTACATAAGCCAAGTAAAAATCACATAACGTAAAGAATTATATACAATGACTAAATCAAAGGTTTTCGGTAGTACTTTGATCATCGCAGGCACCACTATTGGTGCAGGCATGCTCGCCCTTCCTCTAGCTTCTGCTGGTATCGGATTTTCAACCTCACTTGTTTTAATGCTCGGCCTGTGGGCACTAATGGCATTCACGGCTCTTCTTATGGTTGAACTACACCAGTTTGCGGACTCAGATGCGACGCTTCACACCTTGGCGCATAACATTCTTGGTAATAAAGGGAAATGGATTGCAAGCTTTGCAGTGATGTTCCTGTTCTATGCATTGTGCGCCGCGTACATTGCTGGCGGTGGCGCTCAGTTTAACCAACGTGTGATGCAGTTAACTGGACTAGAGATCAGTAGTCAATTGACTACACTGCTGTTCACTATCATCGTTGCGACGGTTGTAACGATTGGTACTCACAGTGTAGATAAGGTTAATCGCGTCCTATTTGGCTTGAAGTTAGTTGCTATGGTGTTAGTACTTAGCTTTCTTGCGCCAAACGTAACCTCTCAATACTTACTGAGCATGCCGCTACAGCAAGGTCTGATTGTTGCAGCAATTCCTGTTGTATTCACATCATTCGGCTTTCACGGCAGCATCCCTTCTATCGTTCGCTACCTAGATGGTGACGTACGCTCACTGCGTAAGGTCATGATTGTGGGTTCGGCACTGCCTCTTATTATTTACGTGTTTTGGCAGAGTGTAACGCTAGGTGTTGTTAGCCAAGAGCAACTTCTGAATGATTCAAGCTTGGGTGCGCTGTTGGTATCACTTTCTCAAAAAGTACAGCAATCCAATTTAAGCATGATCGTTGGTGTCTTTGCTGACTTAGCACTTTTAACATCTTTCATTGGCGTAAGCTTAGGTCTGTTTGAGTTTATGGGAGACTCTCTAAACGACAAACTGGGCCAAGGTAAACGTATCAAAACGGCGTTAGTAACTTTTGTTCCACCACTGGGTTTTGCGCTTTTCTACCCTCAAGGCTTCATTATGGCGCTAGGATACGCAGCAATTGCCCTAGCAGTGCTTGCAATCCTTTTACCTACAGTAATGGTCTACAAAGTGCGCTTTAATCAACAACCATCAACTCAAGACTCAAGCGCCACGGCTTACCAAGTAGCAGGCGGCAAGTTGGCACTAATCACTGCAGGTACAGTGGGTATGATCATCATCGCGATTCAAATTATGATTTCAGGTGGTTTGTTGCCTTCACTCGGCTAAATTGATTAATTTATCAAAAGTGATTGATCTGGGTCGCAATTATAGAAATTGATTATCATTTAATTTCATAAACAGTCGACCCAGATCACATATTTATTGCGTGCGGTTATTTAAAGTCCTCGTTAAAGGAATTATCGTGGAGTTATCATGAAAGAAGTACAGTTTCGAACGATAGACAAACTGTTTATTAAAATGTCGATCAACGACAAGATGTGGGTTATTTTCCTCATCTTCTTAGTTGCCCTTGGCAGTCTATCAACGAACACCTACCTCAATCAGCTCAGTCAAATTGAACAAAATGCAAAGACTTCAGCTGAACAACAACTCAAGGGTATGTTGTCTGTTTCTGACTCCCCAGAGTCAACACTGTTAAGCCGTTCTTCAAGAGCGACTTCAACAGACACATCAATCAACAGTAACGGCTCTGTAACGGCTACCCAACAGGGTAAAGACGGCCAATACTACTCTCTTACTCTACCTGCAACCGATGTTGCCGATCAGAAGCAAAGCGCACTGAATACCTTCTTACTCAGTTTTTTATGGTGTGTTCCTTTTGGCATTTTCTGCTACTGGGTGGCAACCTTTATTGGTGGCGCACTTTGGGTACTTTACTCAACGACAGAAAAGATTGGTGATGGCGACTTGAGCTCTCGTCTTGGTTTCCACCCAGGTCGTGATGAATTCGGTACAATCGGTTGTGCACTAGACCGCTCTATGGACACCTTGAGCGAGCTTGTGAATAACGTCAATGAAAGTGCAGCGACGCTAAGTGAAACCTCTTCTTCGTTCGAAGCAGAAGCAAAGCGCAGTGAAACTCAAATTAGCAGCCAACACGCTTCTCTTGATTCTGTTGCAACGGCAATGGATGAGATGACTGCTTCCGCAAACGAAGTGTCAAACATCGCAGCACGTTCAACCGAGCAAACAGAAAATGACGCTCAAGCAATTAACCAAAGCCACGGTAAAGTTCAGCAAGCTATCGCAGAGATCACTACCCTGTCATCATTGATTGAGCAGGCTTCATCTTCTGTAACGAGCCTTAACGTTAATACAAGCCAAATCAATGAGGTGATCACCACTATCAATGCCATTTCAGAGCAAACTAACCTACTCGCTCTGAACGCAGCTATTGAAGCCGCACGTGCAGGTGAACAAGGCCGTGGTTTTGCAGTTGTTGCCGATGAAGTTCGTACACTTGCGAGCCGCACTCAGTCAGCAACGGTAGAAATCCAAGCGATGATTGAGCGTCTACAACAAGAGAGCCAGAATATTGCGAAGATCACTGAGCAAACTGTTGACCAAGCACAAACAAGTAGCCAGTTGATTTCTAATATCGGTGACGATGTAAACTCAATCTCAGATTCGGCTCGTGCCCTAATGGATATGAGCGCACAAATCGCCTCTTCTGCCGATGAGCAAAGCAACGTAGCAAACAGCATTGCGGCTGAATTGAATGACATCCGTAGCCAATCAGATGTCATCAAGGAAGTTGCTCAAAACACCTCTAATGGCGTTTCGAATCTAACTCGTGCTTCTATTTCACTATCTAAAACTTTAGCGAAATACCGCACTTAGGGCTTGGCTTTGATTCGCAGCTAAAAAACCAAAGAAGGACTCCTCGGAGTCCTTCTTTTTGTTTACCATCTCGTTAAGCTGAAGCAAGCTTCTCTTCTTGTTCTGCCGGTTCTCTAAAGAACAAACTGTACAGCACTGGCACAACTCCAAGTGTTAATACCGTCCCGACGATCATACCGAAGATCATCACAATCGACATTGAGTACCAGAATTCACCGCCCGAGAGTGCTAGAGGCACTAGCCCAAGAATCGTGGTTAGTGTTGTCATCACAATTGGTCTCAGACGCGTCATACATGCTGATATGATTGCACTTCGTACTCCCTCACCCAATTTACGGTTCTGTTCAATACAGTCGATGAGTACGATGCCATTATTGATGATAATACCTGCCAAGCTGAAGATACCGAGCATCGCTGGGAACGTGAAATACGCCCCTGTAATTAACAAACCAGAGACTGCTCCAATCAAAGAGAGTGGGATCGTGAGCAAGATGATCAATGGTCTACGAATCGAATTAAACTGAAGTAGCAGCAGTAGAATCATCACAGCGAAGCATTGAGGAAGATAACCAAACAACGCGCCATTTGCTTTGCTCGCACCTTTAAGCTCGCCTCCCAATGCGATTCTATAGCCCGGAGGTAACTCAATTCTGTCGAGCGTCGGTTTCATCAGCTTGTTGAGTTCGCTGGCTTGTAGGCTCTCATGCTTAACACTGATAGTGACCGTGCGTTCTAGATCAAAGCGACGAATCACCGCTGGCTCGCTGATAGCAACAATTGAAGCAAACTGTACCAAAGGCAGTGCTTGGCCATTAGTTGATGACACTATTTGCGTCGTGAACAACTTTTCAAGCGTCTTTTCAGCTTCCGCCGCACCAACAATTACTGGGATCACATCTTCGTCATTTCTAAAACTGGTCACCTCTTTTCCACGAAGATAACTGTCAAGACTGGTTGCTATATCTCGGCTGCTCACGCCAGCGCGAATAGCTTGAGCCTGGTCTATGTCTAAGATTAGCTTTGGAACATTGTTCTCCCAATCGTTAGCAACACCGACGGCACCTGGTATTTGGCGCAGCGCTAGTTCAATCTTCTTAGCAACGCTCTGTATCACATCGATATCTTTACCAACGACTTGATACTCAACCAATCCGAGTTCACTGCCACCCAGCCACATACGCTTAGCCTGTCCACTCGCTTCAGGAAGCTGCTCCATGATGAATTGATTCGTTTTCTGCACCATATCCAGCGCTGCAGTGTAGTCTGTAGTATTCACCACCATAAATATGCGGTTTGGTGCCCGATCAACCGGAGATAAGGCAAGGAAGAAACGTGGACCACCATCGCCAACATAACGCACCATATTCACAACATCTGGGTTCTGCTTCTTATCAAGCAGCCACTCTTCTAAACGTTTCGATACTCTATCTGACTCTTCCACCTTGGTACCTGCAGGTAAGTCAACAAACACCAGATACTGATTCCGCTCAGAGCCCGGCATGAATTGGACTGTGACGTAACGAAAGCTATAAATCGAGACCGCAAATATCGCGATCACCACGGCCAGAGTACTCAGGCGAAAGTTGAGAATAGCATTAACAAATCGACGATAAGCCAATTGAAACTTGGATAGCTCTGGCTCTTTATCCTCTTCTTCACAATCTTGATTCTTTGGCTTGATAAACCAAACACACAAAGCTGGAGTTGCAAACAAACACAAGAACCATGAAGACAATAATGCGATGGTGATTACTTGCGACAGGGAACGCAGGTACTCTCCAGTCACATCTTGCGCCAGTAGCAACGGCATAAACGCCAAAATCGTCGTTAATGAAGAAGTTAGAAGTGGTACCGCCATCGCTTTTGAAGCTGAAATGGCTGCGTCTACACGCGCTACACCATAAGATACTTTACTCTGGATGAACTCAGCCATCACAATGCCGTTATCCACCAGCAAACCAAGAGAGATAATGATGGCGGCAATCGACATTCTTTGTAGTTCAACACCCCATATCGACATACCGATAACCGTAAGCAGGATGGTTAATGGGACAATGCTGCCGATAATCAGACCCATTCTTAGGCCTAAAAACGCCATCACCACAGCCAATACTACTGCGACAGTTTGCATTAAGTTCGTGGTCGCAGAACTGACTGCCGCGTTAACTTTGTCGGGCTGGAAAGTCGCTAAATCTAAAGTCATACCAACAGGTAAATCTTTCTCTACCTGAGCGATAAACTCTTTTACTTTTATGCCAAATGCATCACTTTGACTGCCTGAAGCCATTGCAGCTGCGATGATAACCGCTTTTTTCCCGTTGAAATATACTGGCGTATTAAATGGGTCTTCATAACCAACTTCAACGTCTGCTAAGTCTCGTAAATAGACGGTATTTCCAGATTCTCGTTCATTGAGATCCAGCTCTAAGATCTCTTCTACCGAATTAAAATTACCTGTTGGCTCTATCTCAACCTGCATGGTGTCGGTTTCGATCACACCACCAGGAAGTACCACATTACGCGCTTGTAGTGCCGATACGATCTGCCTGAACTGGAACTTTTCATTAGTTAACGCACCGTGTTTGGCATTAACCCAAATTCGCTCTTCATTGACCCCATAAAGCTCTACTTGAGAAACAGTTTGAACACTGCTTAATCTATCTTGGATCGCCTCTGCTGTTTTTCGCAGCTCGTGATGATCGAAGCCATCACCAGACAACGCGATGGTCGCAGAGTAAACCTGCCCGAACTCATCATTGACCATGGGGCCAATTGTGCCGTCTGGTAAGCTTCCCTTCATATTGTCCATGCGATTTCGGAGCGTGTCCCATATCGGTTGGAGGTTGAAGTATTTGTCATGCACCGTCACTGTGATCTGAGCAACGCCTGTTCGCGACCAAGACTTTATCTCGCTCACTTCTGGAATCTGCTTAATTTCACGCTCTAAAGGCTTTGTTATGAACTTCTCGATGCGGTCTGGCGACATACCTGGAAACTGCGCCACTACCACAGCGCTGCGAATCAAAATTTCAGGGTCTTCTTTACTTGGCGCATTTTTAAATGTGCTGATACCGAGCACAAATAACATCACTAAAAAGACTTGAGTAAACCGATTATGCTTAAGCGCGAGTTCAGTAATTTTGTACATACTGCTCTCTCCTTACAGGCCTTGCCAAAGGGTCACTTGCTGCCCTTCATATAGATAGGGGATCCCTGCTGTAACAATCTTTTCACCCTCTGATAAGTTATTGAGCACAACTACCTGAGCATTGATATTACGTTTGGTTTTGACGTATCGCTTCTCAAGAGTGTTTGTTACCGGATCAACAACGTAGATAGCGGCATCGTCGCCGTTTAGGTCTGGACTGCGATCGTTAAAATCAAACGCTTCTAAAGGCAGTAACACCACGTTTTGGCTCTCGCTCCCAATTGATAACTCCACATCCGCCGACATCCCATTTCTTAATGCCGCGTTAGTATCATTAAGTTGAAGCGTTACCGAATATGCATTTCCACGCTCAACGACAGCACCAATTTCAGAGACGATTCCAACAAGCTGTGCGTCATTTAGTGCCGAAATATTTACGTGCGCCGTATCACCGTAAGTGACTTCTTTGATCAAAGATTCTGGAACCAAGAAATCCACTTCATAAGCAAAGTCATTCACTAACTCCATGAGCTGCTGACCTGCGCTGATCTTGGTAAACTCATCCACCTTGACTTGGCTAATTTGGCCAGAAAATGGGGCGTAAAGCTTTGCTCGTTTAAGGTTAAGTTCCGCATTCGATAAATCGGTCTGTGCAAGGTTCTCTTGCTGCTGTTTGGCATCGAGGTCAGCACGAATAGCGATCAGCTCAGATTCAGAGACAAAGCCTTTAAGGTTAAGTTTTGCAGATCGCTCGTACTTATCTTCCGCTTGCAGTTTAGCTACACGAGTTGCACCTAACGAAGCTTGAGCTTTACGCACAGCCAAGAGCAGGTCGCTTGTCTCTAACTGGGCCAGAACTTGTCCTTTTTCAACACGCTGCCCTTTCGAAACTAAAAGCTGACTAACCGTTCCATTGACTTTGAAACTCAATGGTGAAGTTTGAGCACTGCGTACAATACCGCTCAGTTGACGAGTTTGAGTATGAGATTGAAATACAGCGGTAGTGAATTTCACGCTGCGAATAGACGGACTTTGTTTTTCAGTCGTGTCAGAATTTTGAGGGCCACATCCTGTCAACAGAAGGGCAATAAAGAAAATGATAACTTTCACATTAGAATCCAGTTTATGGTACTGCATTCCAGTATAGCAAACTGTATAGTGGTTATCTAATGTAATATCAGTAGCATGAGCTCAGTCGCAATTGAACAAAACTTAAATAAGAAACCTGTTTAAAAATTGGGCTTGGAGGTACTCTAATAGAGCGAAGTTATCGCTTTTGACTTGCTGCAGGTGACCATAATGAATAAAACAGACGCACCAACCGACGACATCACATGCCCGCTTTGCCAACATGATGAATATCTGCTTTCAAACTGTGGAGAGAAATTTACTTGTGCTGCTTGTGGGTTCCATACTAAACAATTTACAAAAATAGTCCGGCTCCAACCCAATACTACCCCACCAAGGCACCAGAGTACGGTGTATCAATTGAGTAATGCTTGCCACTAAGCCAAGCAGATATCTCTTCAAGACTATAGATATCAATAGCGCCTGACTCTTCGGAGTCAGCTTTTGGTGTTCTGACTAGGGTACTAGGTAGATTAGGCCTTAAACGGAAAGATTGAATACCAGCACGTACCCCAGCTTCAATACCTTTAATCGTATCGTCGACGTAGATACACTCATTAGGTAAGAATCCCATGTTCATTGCGGTGTACATGATCAAATCAGGCTCTGGTTTCCAACTGTTGGCATCGAACGCCGAAAAGATTTTACCTTTAAAGTCGTCAAGCATCCCCGTCATAGCCAAAGAGGATTCAACTCGCTCTTTTGGCGCATTTGAAGCAATACAGAACTCAACCCCTTGGCTCTTAAGAAACTGTATCAACTCAATAGCACCGTTCATTGGCTTTAAGAAACGCTGAAAAAGCGCTTCAAGCTCTGTGCGATATAGAGGCTCTAATGTGTCGATAGAGATTGAGAGCCCTAGGCGTTGCTGTGTATCCATTAAGATATCAGCCAGCTTGCCACCCTGAAAATGTGCGTAACAATCTTCAAGTGATAAAGAGACATTGAACTGCTCGAAAACGTTAACCAACGCTTGGCAACACAGTTTCTCGCTGTCTATCAATGTTCCATCACAATCAAATATCACACATTTTGTTTGCTCTAATCTCATCGTTGCACCACTTACCTAAAGTTCGACTTTCATCCTATAGGCATATAGTTTTATCAGGCATGACTGATGTAGCATTTTGTTCAAAACCACTTAATTAACTTCGCGAAATATGCGACAGATCACCTTAATAACCCTATTTATAAATTACTTACAGGAATTATCACCCTAAGCTTGTTAAAACTGAGTCTTATTGGATTAGTTTGTCGATAATTTAAACACCATGACATGACATTAATGTGAAGCAAAGCCAATGGTGTATCAGTGAATTAGTACAAACATTTATCTATTATGAGGCTGTGACAGAGGATAGTTGAGATTTGCCAGATAAGTAGTAGAGCTCTAATGCGTGCTAGCTAAAGTGGGAGCGCCGCCCCCACTCTTTCTATCAGCTTTCCACCCAAAGTTTCGTATTTGAAGTGATAGAGCGACCTAGTAAAGACACCAGTTGTTGAGCAAAGCCGATTGTGTCCTGCCCTGCTTGGTTAACGATATCCGAAATTAGTACGTCATCGCCCTCTACAGTAACAATTGCACTTGCTACAACATCAGGGCCAGAGGTTCCAATATAAAGTTGGTGCTCATCAGACAAGATAATTTGACTCAAGAACTCAAGGATATGAGTTTTATCGAATTCACTTTCATAGACACTGGCTTGATTGAGCGAAAACAGGACGGTGAGCTTATGAAAATCGACTTTATGAATTTCTTCGATATCGGAGGGAGCTTGATTTGAAGGAAGCAGTTGATAGCTTTTCTTGACTAGGTTGGCTTGATAAACATCTCGACCAAGCAAACTCTCTTTTGCAGGATAAGCGACATCAACTTGGCTTGCTAACCACACATTCTTTTTTAGCGCAATTTCAGGTATTTCATTATTCATTCTTTTACTACCTACTTTTAGTATCCCCAAATATCACAATTATTTGGAAGGCACACGGTCGCCTTAGGCGCCGAGCTACAAGCAGAGAGCATACAGAGCATCGTAACTACCAACAAGTACTTTAAATGCTTCATAAATTAAGGTTCTCCCAATACTGCCTTTTCGAATAGAGCGAAAAGCTCTACACTCGTATTCAAGCTTTCAATACTCCTTATAGTAATTAGAACTCTATAAATTAAAAGGACTTCTTATGAAAAAAGCCCTAATCGCATTAGGTATTATGACCATGTTGGCTGGTTGTTCAGATAACGAAGTGGGTGACGTATCACTTGGCTTCTTCACTTTGAAAGATATTAAGATCTCTCATCTCGACGATGAAAAGATCCCAGGCGTCACCTGCCACATCGCTTCTATCGAGGCTGACTTCTCTCTCGCAGACCCAAGTGACAGTTCGATCTCTTGTCGTCAAACCGGTGACATTACGCCCGAGATGATTGCAAAAATCGATAAGAGCGCCTCAGGTGAGGTGGTCTTCAAGCAATCAAAGAGCATTTTCTTTAAAACAATGAAGGTAAGACGCATCTACGACGCCGAAAACCAAACCTTGCTGTACCTCTCTTACACAACCAAAGAGACCGAAGGTAGTTTCAAGCATAGCCTTTCGACTGTTCCACTATGGGGTACTAAAGCTTATATTGACCCAGCAACACTGACTGAGCAGCAAAAATAAGCCATTGGTTTAGTTTTGTTCACTCACCTGTACATACAATGTGCAGGTGAGTTCAAATGTAATAAAAATGAAAGAAATTACAAAAATCTGTGATATCATGCGGCAAAATTTTCTCACTGTAATTTTCTTATGAAATTTCCTGGACAGCGCAAATCTAAGCACTACTTCCCTACACACGCCCGTGATCCACTCATCAACCAGATGAAGGAAACACCAAAACTGTTTCGCCCAATTATTGTTGGTGTTGGTCAGACAATTGTAGATATTGAAGCTCGTGTTTCAGATGAGTTCCTGGCTAAATACGATCTGAGTAAAGGTCACTCTCTAGTTCTAGAAGAGAGCAAAGCTGATGCCCTATACGAAGAGCTCGTAGAAAGCGGCCTAATCACGCACCAATATCCAGGTGATACCATTGGTAACACTCTGCACAACTATTCTGTGTTAGCAGACAGCAAATCAGTACTTTTAGGTGTTATGTCGCGTAATATCGAAGTTGGCTCATTTGCGTACCGTTACCTATGCCGTACCTCTTCACGTATGAACCTCAACCACCTACAAACTGTAGAAGGCTCTATCGGTCGTTGTTACACCCTTATTTCCGATGATGGCGAGCGTACATTTGCGATCAACGAAGGTGAAATGAACAACCTACGTCCTGATAGCATTCCTGAAGATGTATTTGAAAAGGCTTCTGCACTGGTTGTTTCTTCATACCTAATGCGTGGTAAACCAGAAGATCCAATGCCAAAAGCAGTCGCTCGCGCTATCGAGATTGCTAAAGAAAACAATGTGCCAGTAGTACTAACGCTAGGCACTAAATGGGTAATCGAAGGCAACGCTAAATGGTGGCAAGATTACATTAAAGAGAATATCTCTATCGTTGCTATGAATGAAGAGGAAGGCCAAGCATTAACTGGCGAGAAAGATCCTCTGCTTGCTGCTGGAAAGGCACTGGAGTGGGTAGACTTAGTTCTATGTACCGCAGGTCCTGTCGGCCTATACATGGCTGGTTACACGGACGAAACAGCAAAACGTGAAACTGAACTGCCGCTTCTTCCGGGTAACATCCCAGAATTTAACAAGTACGAATTCAGTCGTGCAATGCGTAAAGATGACTGTAATAACCCTGTTAAGGTGTACTCTCACATTGGGCCTTACCTTGGTGGTCCACTAGAGATTAAGAACACCAATGGCGCGGGTGACGCAGCACTGTCTGCACTACTTCATGATATGGCAGCAAACAGTCACCACCACATGAATGTGCCAAACTCATCTAAACACGATCAGCCTTACATGACTTACTCATCATTGTCACAGATCTGTAAGTACGCAAACCGTGTAAGCTACGAAGTTCTAACGCAGCACTCTCCTCGTCTTGGTCGTGCTCTTCCTGAACGTGAAGACAGCCTTGAAGAAGCATACTGGGATCGTTAATCATAAGAACTGACGTTTTCTAACAAGGGTTGCATTATGCAACCCTTTTTATTTCAAGCTAATCAATTGCACAAAATTATGTAAATTTCCGTGATGACTTGGCATCGCGAGATTTGATCTCGCGCAATGACCTGATAAATCTGTTATCTTCCAGCACATAATTCGTGTGGTTAGCCTTTACATGGTCGATTTATACAGTATTATCGCCACGCAAACGTTTTCGTACCACCTTATCGGTTTCAACATAAGGATTTAATATGCTGTCTGATATTGAAATTTGCCGCTCTGCTTCACTTAAAAACATCAGTGATATTGCTCTCGGTGCAGGCTTAACCACTGACGAATTCCAACCTCTCGGATTACATAAAGCAAAAGTCTCTCTAGAAAGTCTAAAGCGTCTCGGAGATAAACCAAAAGGTAAACTGGTCCTTGTTACAGCGATTACACCAACGCCACTCGGTGAAGGGAAAACCGTGACGACAATCGGTTTGAGCCAAGGCTTAGCAGCAATCAATCAGTCAGCAATGGCTTGTATTCGTCAACCTTCAATGGGTCCTGTATTTGGTGTCAAAGGCGGTGCTGCCGGCGGTGGTTATTCTCAGGTAGCCCCAATGGAACAATTGAACCTACACCTAACTGGAGATATTCACTCTGTCACCGCGGCCCATAACCTTGCATCGGCAGCGATCGACGCTCGTTTGTATCATGAACAGCGAGAAGGAGCGGAGGCCTTTGAGCAACGCTCTGGTTTGAAAGCGCTCAATATTGACCCTAAGCGCATTGTTTGGCGACGAGTTCTCGATCATAACGATCGAGCACTACGTATGATTACCGTAGGTCGTAACGAAGAAGGTAAAACCATTAATGGCTTTGAACGTGAAGACGGCTTCGATATTTCAGCAGCTTCGGAGCTTATGGCAATTCTCGCGCTCGCTGAGGACTTACAAGACCTACGTAAACGTATCGGACGCATTGTATTAGCTTACAATCAAAACGGTGAGCCGCTGACGGCTGAAGACTTCCAAGTCGCTGGAGCGATGACTGTAACCATGAAGGATGCTATAGAACCAACATTGATGCAGACGTTAGAAGGCGTCCCTATCCTGATTCACGCAGGCCCTTTTGCCAACATTGCTCACGGAAACTCGTCGATCATTGCAGACAATATCGCACTGAGACTTACCGATTACGTCGTGACTGAAGGCGGTTTTGGCTCTGATATGGGTTTCGAGAAGGCGTGCAATATCAAAGCTCCTGCAGCCAAACAGTCACCCGACTGCGCAGTGGTTGTAGCAACGCTTAGAGGCTTAAAAGCTAATTCGGGTCTATACGACTTAAGGCCAGGCACTCCTCTCCCAGACTCGATCTTCCATGACGACACACATGCTCTTATCGCGGGCTTTGAAAACCTTAAATGGCATATCAATAACGTTAAGAAATATGGCGTGCCTGTTGTGGTTGCCATTAACCGATTCCCACAAGACTCAACACAAGAGCTTGAGCAACTTACCTCATTAATTGGTGAATACGACGACACTGTTTCGGTCGCAGTCAGTGAAGCCTTTGGTAAAGGTGGAGAAGGAGCAGTTGACTTAGCCAAGGCTGTCGTCGCCGCTTGTAAAACTCCGGTACAATTCAAGCCTCTCTACACGACAGAACATTCACTCGAAGAGAAATTAATGGCTGTGGCAGAAGTTGGCTATGGTGCATCAAGTTTAACTTTGTCTGACAAAGCTAAATCGCAACTGGCAGAGTTTAAAAAACATGGTTTTGACCACCTTTCGGTATGCCTAGCTAAAACGCCATTGTCTATTTCAACGGAAGCACACGTAAAAGGCGCTCCAACTCAGTTTGATGTTCCTGTGAGAGAACTCAAGCTGTGCGCAGGGGCAGGATTTGTCTATGCACTATGTGGGAATGTCATGACCATGCCTGGACTCCCAGACAAGCCTGCGTTTATGTCACTAGACATTAATGAAGATGGTGAAATTACTGGTTTAAGTTAGCATTTATAGATGCTTTGAACAGCAAATCGCAGGTTATCGTCACAGTGAATGTAAGACAAGCTGCGATTTGCATACAAAAGCAACAAATTGCACACACACCTCTCAACTGGGAGATTTACCTAGTCAGTTCTGGGTAAAGATCACATTAATAACCCCACTAAATCTATAGTATTGCGCTGATTCTTTGGGGATTGTAATGAAAGTAAGCATAAAAAAACTCGCAGGCCAATTTCTCTGTACTGTCCTAGCCCTAGGAATAGTTCCCGCGCTATACATAAACTCCGAATTTGACCGTATAAAAGCGCAATACGACACGAATATAAAACAGGCCAGCCAAAATCAAATCGAATACAGTTTTCACGAACTGGGTTTAATCATACGTGAAGTTTCCAACACCATTCCAACCATTGCTGAATCAACGACACTCAAACGAGCCATACAATCACCTTCAAACGACAACATCCACGCTCTACAAGATTTGTGGCTGATGCTGGCCAATGGTCAAAAGTACTACTCGCAACTTCGTTACCTAGATCTTAAGGGTGATGAAAGAATACGTATCAATTATCAAGATGGTGAGGCGCGAGTTGTCCCTGATAGTCAACTGCAAAACAAGGCGTCCCGTGACTACTTCGCCACATTACAACAACTTAAAGTTGGCGAGATTGCCTCCTTTGGTATCGACCTAGAGTATGAAAACGGTGAGCCAGTGACTCCCCTGCTTCCTGCCCTACGTATCATGACACCCGTCGCAGCAGATGACAGCATCGTTGGCTACTTCATTGTTAACCTGAACATGGTCGAGATTTACGACCGACTTCATTACACCTTTGGCTCATCACTGGCACAACCGATCCTGATTAATGGCTCAGGTCATATATTGATGTCTCCGGAACCAGACCAAGCCTTTGGTCACCTCATCGATGCCCGTGCCGATAATACCTACGCAGTGACTCATCCAGAGCTATGGAACGAAATTCTACAGCAGCGCAGTGGCAGCTACTTTGATGGTACAGATTGGTATTTTTACGCGGATATCAGCCCTAATATTGAACAACTGGAAGGTCCTGTTCATATGGTGTTGCACGTTGATAACCAACAACTTAGTGCGCAATACCAGCAAGAATACACAGCAATCATTATTCAGATTGTGACTCTCTCTATACTCATCTCAATCGTATCTGGTGTTTTCGTCGCATGGAATGTTAACCACAAGAAGAACAGCATCGAGAGTCAACTCGCCAAGGCGGCGATGAACGGAATGTCGGCCTTGGTTATCACGGATCGTAACAATCGTATTGTTAAAGTTAATCGTGAGTTCACCCGCGCGAGTGGCTATACGCTTGAAGAGGTTAAAGGCAAGCAACCTTCGATATTCGCTTCTGGTAAAAACAACCAAGAGTTCTACATGCGCATGTGGGCGATCATCAATGAGCGTGGCATGTGGGAAGGCGAAGTGATAAACCGTCGTAAAGACGGCTCCCTGATTACAGAAATCCTAAGAATTCAAACGATCAAAGATTCAAACAACGTGATTCAGTTCTATGTTGCATCGTTCGTTGATATCAGTAAGCGCAAAGAGCTTGAAAACAAACTGCGTAACTTAAGTGAGAAAGACGCGCTTGCTGGCTGTTGGAATCGTCGTAAGTTTGATGAAGAGCTACGTGATGAGTGTAACCGTGTCGCTCGTTACCCTGAGTTTGAACAGTCTTGCCTAGCAATTGTCGACATCGACCACTTCAAACGCATCAATGATCAGTTTGGACACGACTATGGCGACAAGGTGATTCAGGTGGTGGCTGGTGTGTTGCAAAGAGAGTGTCGTGAGACCGACTTTGTTGCGCGTATTGGTGGAGAAGAGTTTGGCATTGTCCTACCCCATACCAAACCAAACGAAGCCTACTGTGTGCTTAATCGCCTGAGAGTTGCAATATCGCTCGAGCTGGATGATCAAGTCACAGTCAGTGGCGGCGTAACCAACGTAACACATGACTCCAAACTCAGCTACAAATGTGCAGACTTAGCCCTCTATGAAGCAAAAGCAAACGGAAGAAACAACATCTGCTTGTTCTTGGATAGTGAAATGGAGCAAATCGCTTAACACATACATGACTAGATATAATTATGGCTCTTACTTTTACTCTCCGCTTTAGAGAGTAGAAGTAAGAGCCATTTTCGTTTATGAATACCGCTTAGTTCATCCCACCATAGCCGTATTAATCCGGCCTTGGACAAAACATCAACTGCTTACCTTCAACTACCATGATGCAATCCATATTCGCTGCATGAGCAGCCTGTTTTCCCAAATCTGTATCTTCAAACACAACGCACTGCTCCGGTGATAGCCCCATCCCTTTGCACGCATCCAAAAACGTATCAGGGTTTGGTTTATGACGCTCCACATCAGTCGCTGTAACCAAGCTATCTAACTTTGGCAAAATATCGGTTTTAGCAAGTAAGGTTTCTGCACTTTTACGTTGACTACCCGTACCTACCGCAAGTCGTTTTCCTCCATAATGCTCTAACAGTAAATCATGGGTACAAGAGATCACATCACCTTTATTTTCAATATTGGCAAAGGCATCCATCTTGAACGCTGATACTGCTTTCGGATCCAAGCTCAAACCATATTTTGCGTTTACTTCACCCGCTATTTTGTAGCTCGGCATGCCACCTAGGCTATGTAGCCAAGATGCTTCAAATTCAAAACCAAAGTGATTGGCTGTCTGCTGCCATGCTTGGATATGCGCTGGCATGGTATCAATGAGAGTACCGTCCATATCGAAAATTAAGCCGTCATACTTGGTTAGATCAATCGTCATCGCTTTGTCACTCTAAAATAAAACTACTGATACCATAACCAATTACGAGTATCATGAGCCAACATTTTTTATGTTTATCAATGGTTATGTTACAAATATCGAATAACGTCTCTATTCAATCTTGGGAGATTCAACTTACCGCTATTCGCGCCCAAGGTGCAGGCGGGCAAAATGTGAACAAGGTGTCTAGCGCAATCCACCTTCGCTTTGATGTCAAGCACTCTACCCTGCCTGACTTTTACAAAGAGAGGCTACTGGCTTTGAAAGACAGCCGTGTTACCTCTGAGGGTGTCATCATCATTAAAGCCCAACAGTTTAGAACACAGGAGCAGAACAAAGAGGATGCCCTCAATAGGCTTAAAGCTTTGATCCTTGATGCAACAAAGGTAACAAAGACAAGACGTGCAACCAAACCAACTAAAGCTTCTCAGAAAAGACGTTTAGAAAAGAAAAAACAGCGCAGTAATACCAAGCAACTACGTGGTCGAGTGAGTTAACCAACATTTAACTCATTTGTACCCGGCTTAGCTCTCAAGTTTACCCCCTCTAGTCAAAGATAAGATCAACTTGATCAACAGCTTTCTTTGCTCATCAGTTAACAGCCGAGAAACAGCAGCCACATCATCAACCGTTGTTTGAGCAGCTTCTAACGTATCCATTACCACATCTAAATCTGATATCGCGAGTGAACGCGTCAGAGAGCGATATTGCGACATTTTAATGTCGGCTTCGCCCCTTTCAATACGCTGATATGTTTTCAAACTCATCCCAGCCATCGACGCGAGTTTCTCTTGTGAAAGGTTGGCTCGTTTTCTTCGTTCAATAATTGCCAACACAATAGGTTCATTTGACATATTCTCGGCCCTCAAAAGACACTTATGTCCTATTTTCAGCAAAAAGCAGACCAAATTGGGCGTAAACTATTTACATAAACGCTCAGTAGCATATGATGCACCGCCTAAAAAACGTTATATTTCAAATAACTTGTGTTAGTTTATAAATTTAGCGCAATTAATAACCAAACTTAAACCACTCTTGGGAAGAGCAAATAAATTGCAAAATGCAAATACTAGCGATGCAAAAAACGACATTGCCAATCGCTTCAAAATTATATTTCCCTGTATTAAACAGTTGCTAGACACACGAAACCCAGTCGCCGAAATCACCACAGTTCAATTTAGGCTACTGACTTATAAGGAGTTATTACTTCACAGCCACAGCTTAACCAAAGCAGAAGTGGACAAAGGCTTTAATTCATTGACACCAGAAGAGAAAAAGATCGCTCAGTTAGGTGTGTTACACATAAACCAAGCGATCTTAGAGATTGATGAGTTGTTAGCAGGGTTAACGACGCGAACCTTGTAAGACCCGAGTAGAGCGAGTTCTTCTTAAGCCCAATGCAAGAAGGACTCCAAGCCAAAGAGTGGACAGTGCCCCTCCGTCTTCACTTGAACTAGTAACAGACTGAATGTTTCCGTGCTGATTTAAATAAGCGGTGCGCTGTGAATCGCTTGATGTTGCTTTTGGCGTTTCAGTTCCGTTCAATACACTATTGATCCATAAGCGATAGTCGTAAATCTCCGTGAATACTGAAGTCGCTCCAGCATTAGGATCACCACACTGACTTGGACCAAAGCTGGTTATCCCAACTTGAACATAATCCGATCCATCTTTCCAATAAACTGGCCCACCAGAATCACCTTGGCAAGTACCGCCACGCAATCTCGTTATAGAACTGAAATCACCATTAAAGCAGATTTGGTTGTCGGTTAGCGCGCTACCATTCGTAAACACATTTCGACACACAGAGTTTGTAATCAAATTAAGGTCAACTCTCTGAAGCCTTGTTGTGGCATCAAAGCCTGAGACCGTGTCACCATGCCCCACTGCAACAAACTCCGGAGTGCCAAACTGGTTGCGATATACTTCACTGCTCGGACGCTTAACAATGTCATTGACCGTATCGATATTCATCGCACTGGCCAGTTTGAGAATAGCAACATCATTCTCTAACAAGCTGGACAAACTGTTATTGTAATCATTACGATAGTACACCTCAGTGACACGGTAACGTTGAATATTCCCAAATGGGTAGTCGTTAACGTTTTCAAGTTGCGGAACCACTGTCGTGAACAACTGAGCAACATCACTTCCGTAGATACAGTGCGCAGCCGTCATTACATGGTTCGCGTCCAAAATAGTCGCACCACAATATGGGTTACTCGAATAGAAATTATCGTATTCTAGGCTGTCGATAAAAAGACTGGCTATGGATGGGAAATCTGACGTTGAGGCGTTGGTGCCGTTGACGATATAAGGTGAGATCTCTGCGCTTGCATCAGACGCGATGCCTGTTCCTGTGGTATCTGCACACACTGCAAAACTTCCAATCAAAGGAAGTGCTCCAGCCCACATCCACTTCTTCGATAGTGTGCTCTTCATTACCGCTCTCCTACACCTTCAGGATACTTTTATTGACTAATCTTCAGTATAGCGGCTCAAATTATAAAATATTAACTAATCTATTGATCAAATGTGACTCATACCCAAGATGATCAATAAGTTATAGAAAAAGCAAAACCCCTTACCATCCGCCATATGAATAGCAGTTGATAAGGGGAATGCGAAAAACAATCGGTTAAAAAATATTAACGATTAGCCACGGTAGTAACGTTGAGGTACAAACGGCATTTTCTCTACTGTCATTGCCAGCTTCTTACCACGCACTTCCGCAAAGACTTCTGTACCAATTGCAGCAAGATCTGTACGTACATAGGCCATTGAAACAGGCTTACCTGCATTAGGGCCAGCAGTACCACTTGTTACCACACCGATTTTGTTGCCTTCGGCATCAAACAGCTCTGCGCCTTCACGCACTGGTGCTTTAGTTTGCCCAACAAGACCAACACGCTTACGTTGAACGTCTTTGGTTGCGATTTGGTCTAGAATGATGTCTGCACCTGGGAAACCACCAGCACGTTCACCGTCAGTGCGACGAACTTTCTGGATTCCCCACAGTAGGCTTGCTTCTACCGGTGTCGTTGTTGTGTCTAAATCATGACCATATAGACATAGACCACACTCTAGGCGGAGTGAGTCACGAGCACCAAGACCAATCCACTCTACTTCAGCTTCTGCAGTTAGCTTACGAGCAAGTGCATCAGCGTGGTCGTTTGGTACAGAGATTTCGTAACCGTCTTCACCCGTGTAACCACTGCGGCTTACAATGCACTCAACACCGTCGATGTCTACTTTTTGCACGTCCATAAATAGCATCTCAGCTACGCTTGGTTGGAAGCGAGCAAGAACTTCTGAAGCCTTAGGACCTTGCAATGCAAGCAGAGCACGATCGTCGATCACTTCAAGCTCTACATCGCTTGGAAGGTGTGCTGTCAGGTGGTCGATATCCTGTGTTTTACAAGCAGCATTTACCACAACAAATAGGTGGTCGCCTAGGTTAGCTACCATCAAGTCATCCATGATACCGCCCTGCTCATTAGTAAAGAACGCATAACGTTGCTTACCAGAAGGTAGGTCGATGATGTCTACTGGAACTAGAGTTTCTAGAGCCGCTGCTGCATTTTCACCGTGAAGACGCAATTGGCCCATGTGAGAAACATCAAACAGACCTGCTGCATCACGTGTGTGTAAGTGCTCTTTCTTAACGCCTAGTGGGTATTGAACTGGCATATCGTAGCCAGCGAAAGGAACCATCTTTGCACCAACTTCTACGTGCAGTGCATGCAGAGGTGTTTTTAACAGGTCTTGAGTTGCTTGTTCTTGAGTCATTTTATTCTCCATGAAGCGTTGCAGGTATCCAACATCGACGCTGCCGCTTATATCTCTTTGTAGAGTTGCTCTCTATCTAGTAGTAAAGATGAGAACAGTAAGAAAGTAGGAGGTGGCGGTATGGCCTCTATCTGTTGTCTTTCTATATAAGAAGAGTGCTCTATATAGAAAACCTAAAAAGATAGCGAAATGGACAAATTAGGTCACCTTCCAAGAATTCACTTCAGTAAACATCAATCAACATGAGTAAACCGTGTTCACTATAGTAAACAAGCCTGAATCAGTTTTACACCCTTAACAAGATCAAAACAGTCCAAAATGTGACATTTAACAATTTTAAAACAAATATTGCGGACACAAAAAAGCGTGATATTGATGCTTTTACCATCTATATCACGCTAATTAAAAGACGTTCACCACAAAAGCAAACGTTTGCTTTCACTATAAGAAATTTAAAAACTTTACATTTATTTTGCAGTCACCCACAGAATCAGAGCATCTTCTGTACTGGTAGAGATCAGCATATGGCCCATATTCGCATCATAGTACATGCTGTCTCCTTCACTCATTGGGATAGGTTCATAGAACTCTGAATAAAACATGATGTCGCCTGAGATCACCATCAGAAACTCTTCCCCATCATGGCGTACCCAATCGTTATACTCTTCAAACGCTCTTGCTCTTACTCGGCTCTTAAATGGCATCATCTTTTTGTTAGATAATTCCGTAGCCAGAAGCTCATGTTCATAGGTTGGAGTTGGATGCGGTTTACCTTGCCCAGCCTTGGTTAAATCACGACGACCAGTAGCAACTTTTTTTCTAGGTGGTTCAAAGAGTTGCGGCATGTCTATCTGCAAACCCATCGCTAGCTTTTGCATTGCTTGGAAGGTAGGAGATATCTGCTCGTTTTCAATTTTACTGAGCGTAGAACGCGCAAGGCCTGTTCTTTGGCTCGCTTCTTCTAGTGTGATACCCAATTTGCTACGGATATCTTTAATGCGCTGCCCTAATCTTAGCGGCTCAATATTTTGGTCTGGCGTCTCTTTCGCCAGTGTCAAAGATGGGTACTCATCATAGATGTCTTCTGACATAGGTCCCTCGTTTTATTTCTGCATCCTGTCTATGGAATTCATTGTTGCACGAAGCGCTTTGTTGATTAAAGACCACGCAAGAAAATAAAGCGTGCTCCCAGTAGCAAAACAAGAAAATCTGTTTCCTATTGGAAATTTTTATTGAAAATTGGATTTAACGGCGTTATGTTATCGACTTGTTAGATGAAGAGATGCTACTTCAGCTTGCAATAAATGATAGATTTAACATTTAAAGCAGCTGTTTTTACCCCACTTTTAGGGGAACCAATTTCGCACTGCATTGACCCTACGTTTGGTCGGTTGCACTCAATATCAAAGGCTTTAGCACCATATTGACGCAAACGATTACAATGCAGAAACCAACGCAAGACCTAATGGACACATAAAAACAATATCCATTAGTTAATTGAAAGGTCTCGACAATGAACAACGCATACCAAAACCATAGCTTAGACAGTTTTTTCTCTACTAACCTATCGGCAACTGACGACGCAGTATTCGCTGGAATCCAAGCTGAAAACGCACGTCAAAATGAACAAATCGAGCTAATTGCTTCTGAGAACATCGTTTCTAAGGCAGTTATGCAAGCACAAGGCACTTGCCTAACCAACAAATACGCTGAAGGTTACCCTGGTCGTCGTTACTACGGCGGTTGTGAACACGTAGATACAGTCGAAGCGATCGCGATTGAGCGCGCTAAGAAACTGTTTAACTGTGAATACGCTAACGTTCAACCTCACTCTGGCGCACAAGCTAACGGCGCTGTAAAACTGGCTCTTCTACAGCCAGGTGACACTATCCTAGGCATGTCTCTTGATGCAGGCGGCCACCTAACTCACGGCGCACGCCCTGCTCTTTCTGGTAAATGGTTCAACGCGGTTCAATACGGTGTAAGCCGTGACACGCTAGAAATCGATTACGATGCAGTACGCGAGCTTGCTTTGGAACACAAACCAAAAATGATTATCGCTGGTGGTAGTGCAATTCCACGTACTATCGACTTCGCTAAATTCCGTGAAATCGCGGACGAAGTTGGCGCACTGCTAATGGTCGATATGGCACACATCGCTGGCCTTATCGCGACAGGTGCTCACCCTAGCCCACTTCCTCACGCTCACGTTGTAACAACAACGACGCATAAAACACTGCGTGGCCCACGTGGCGGAATGATTCTGACTAACCACGAAGACATCAACAAGAAGATTAACTCTGCGGTATTCCCAGGTCTCCAAGGTGGTCCACTAATGCACGTTATTGCTGCTAAAGCAGTCGCATTTGGTGAGGCTCTAGGTCCAGAATTCAATACTTATATCGAATCAGTGATCAATAACGCAAAAGTTCTTGCTGAAGTGTTGCAAACTCGCGGTTGTGACATTGTGACAGGCGGAACAGACACACACCTAATGCTGGTTGACCTTCGTCCTAAGGGCTTGAAAGGTAACGTAACTGAAGAAGCATTAGAGCGTGCAGGGATCACATGTAACAAAAACGGTATCCCATTCGATACAGAGAAGCCTATGATTACTTCTGGTATTCGTTTAGGAACACCAGCTGGAACCAGTCGTGGTTTTGGCGCTGAAGAATTCAAACTCATCGGTGAGTGGATCGGCGATGTACTAGACGGCCTTGTTGAAAGCCCTGAAGGTAACGCTGAAGTTGAGCAACGCGTTCGCAAGCAAGTTAAAGAACTGTGCAAGCGCTTCCCGCTTTACCGTTAATAGAACACTTTTTATTTTTTAAATTAACACCTCATAAATTTTTGGAGAACAAGCAATGGACAATACACTTAAGTTTGCAGACAGCCACGAGTGGGTTAAAGACAACGGTGACGGTACTGTAACTATCGGTATTTCTGAGCACGCTCAAGAGATGCTAGGTGACGTTGTATTCGTTGACCTACCAGAAACAGAAGACGAAGTGGAAGCAGGTGAAAGCTTCTCTCTTGTAGAGTCTGTAAAAGCAGCATCTGACATCTACGCTCCTATCACTGGTGAAATCGTTGAAATCAACGAAGAACTAGAAGATAGCCCAGAGCTAATCAACGAAGAACCTTATGAAGGTGGTTGGATTGTTAAAGTGAAGATGGCTGACGCGTCTGAGCTAGACAACCTAAAAGATGCAGAAGAATACCTAAACTCAATCGACGAAGATTAATTAGGTAGCCCGTATACGATGAAGCTGCTCTTTGGAGCAGCTTAATTTTAGGGGCTTGCTCACGGTCCCTATATAGAGAAAGTAGAACGATATCATGACTGAATTACTTCAAAGCCAATTACTTAAAGATTTGGGTACTCAAAACGAGTTCGTTGCACGCCACAACGGTCCAAATAAAGCAGACCAGCAAAAAATGCTGGACGCGATCAACTCATCTAGCCTTGATGCACTGATCGACGAAACGGTTCCTGCGCAAATTCGCCTAGAGAAGCCAATGACGCTTGCTGCGCCACTTAGCGAAATGGATATGCTGAGCTCGCTTAAAGAGATCGCTAACCTAAACCAAGTTAAGCGTACTTTCATCGGCCAAGGCTACTACAACACGTTCACTCCAAACGTTATCCTACGTAACGTTTTAGAAAACCCAGGCTGGTACACGGCTTACACGCCTTACCAACCAGAAATTTCTCAAGGTCGTCTTGAAGCACTGCTTAATTACCAACAAATGGTAATGGACCTAACCAGCATGGAAATCGCGAACGCATCACTTCTTGATGAAGCGACGGCAGCTGGCGAAGCCATGACTCTGTGTAAGCGTGCAGGTAAGAGCAAGAGCAAAGTGTTCTTCGTTGCTGACGATGTTCACCCACAAACACTAGAAGTTGTAAAAACTCGTGCCGAGTACATTGGCTTCGAAGTTATGGTTGGTGCACTTGAAACACTTCCTGAACAAGACGTATTTGGTGCTCTTGTACAGTACCCAGGTACAACTGGTGAAGTTCGCGACCTAACAGACATCATCGCAAAAGCACAAGCAAACAAAACGCTTGTGACTGTTGCAACAGACCTACTTGCTTCTGCTCTACTTAAGCCAGCTGGCGAAATGGGCGCAGACGTAGTGATCGGTAGCGCACAACGCTTCGGTGTTCCTATGGGTTACGGCGGTCCACACGCTGCATTCATGGCAACACGTGACAAGCACAAGCGTACTATGCCGGGTCGTGTAATCGGTGTTTCTATCGATACAAACGGCAACCAAGCGCTACGTATGGCAATGCAAACTCGTGAGCAACACATCCGCCGCGAGAAAGCGACGTCAAACATCTGTACTGCTCAAGCGCTTCTAGCGAACATGGCGTCTTTCTACGCGGTTTACCACGGTGCAGAAGGCCTACGTACTATTGCTCGTCGTACACACCACATGACAGCGATTCTAGCTGCAGGTCTAACTAAGTCAGGTTACGAGCTAACAAACAACAGCTTCTTCGATACCATCACAATTAACTCTGAAGAGAAAACTGAAGCACTGTACGCACGTGCTCAAGCGGCAGACATCAACCTGCGTCTACTTCCAGGGAAAATCGGTATCAGCCTAGATGAAACAACTACGATCGATGATATCAGTGCACTATTCGCTATCTTCGACGTGAAAGAAGACATCAACGCACTTTCAACTGACATTGCTTCAAACGAGTTTGCGGCAATCCCAGAAAACTGTCGTCGTGAATCTGAGTACCTAACGCACCCAGTATTCAACACGCACCACAGCGAAACGCAGATGATGCGTTACCTAAAACAGCTAGAGAACAAAGACTTCTCACTCACGCACGGCATGATCCCACTGGGCAGCTGTACGATGAAGCTGAACGCTGCGGCAGAGATGATCCCAGTAACATGGCCTGAGTTTGGCTCTATCCACCCATTCGCACCTCTAGAGCAAGCGGCTGGTTACACAGCACTAGCGAAAGATCTTAAAGAAAAGCTATGTGAGATCACTGGTTACGACGATTTCTCTCTACAGCCTAACTCTGGTGCATCTGGTGAATACGCGGGTCTAATCGCGATTCAACGTTACCATGCAAGCCGTGGCGAAGGTCACCGTAACGTTTGTCTGATCCCTAGCTCTGCGCACGGTACTAACCCTGCAACGGCATCTATGGTTTCTATGAAGGTAGTGGTTGTTAAGTGTGATGAAGATGGCAACATCGACATGACTGACCTAGCAGCTAAGATCGAGAAACACAAAGACAACCTATCAAGCATCATGATCACTTACCCTTCTACACACGGTGTATACGAAGAGCAAGTGAAGGAAGTGTGTGAACAAGTACACGCTGCGGGCGGTCAAGTTTACCTAGACGGCGCGAACATGAACGCTCAAGTTGGTCTAACGTCTCCAGGCTTCATTGGCTCTGACGTATCTCACTTGAACCTACACAAAACATTCTGTATTCCACATGGTGGTGGCGGTCCAGGTATGGGTCCAATCGGTGTTAAATCTCACCTAGCACCTTTCCTACCAGGCCACATCGAAAATGGTGTACAAGGTTCTGACTACGCGGTATCAGCAGCGGATCTAGGTAGTGCTTCTATCCTACCTATCTCTTGGGCTTACATCGCAATGATGGGTGAACCAGGTCTGACTGAAGCGACTAAAGTTGCAATCTTGAACGCGAACTACGTGATGGAAAAACTACGTCCTCACTACCCTGTTCTTTACCGTGGTACTAACGGCCGCGTAGCGCACGAATGTATTATCGATATTCGTCCATTAAAAGAAGAGACAGGCATCAGCGAAGAAGATATTGCCAAGCGTCTAATGGACTACGGTTTCCACGCGCCTACCATGTCATTCCCAGTTGCAGGCACGCTAATGGTTGAGCCAACTGAGTCAGAGGACTTGGAAGAACTAGACCGTTTCTGTGAAGCAATGATCGCTATCCGCAACGAAATGGCTGCAGTTAAGAATGGTGAATGGCCGCTAGATAACAACCCACTAGTTAATGCACCGCATACACAAGTGGATCTATCAAGCGACACATGGGACCGTCCATACTCTCGTGAACTTGGTTGCTTCCCATCTCAAGCCTCTAAGAACGCGAAGTACTGGCCTACTGTGAACCGTGTAGACAACGTATACGGCGACCGTAACCTAATCTGTTCTTGCCCAAGCATCGAGAACTACGAAGACTAATTTCGTATACTCTAGATAATAAAAAAGCGAGCCATTTGGTTCGCTTTTTTGTTTCCGCGTCATATCCACTCTGTAAGAGCCTATAACGGCATCAAATGAAGAATGTATAGAGAATTGTTCAGATACAAAAAAACCAGCACTTGGCTGGTTTTATGTAATTTGAAAGCGCCTCCCGGAGTCAAACCGAGATCCACGGATTTGCAATTGGTTGTATAGCAAACAATTAAGTTCAACCATCATTTTGAGAACCAAGAGCGTCATTTAGACAAACCACACTCTTAGTTTTGAGCTTAGGCAGGCTTAAGCTGCAGATTTGCCATAGTTTTCTTGCAAAAATAGAAGCGTTGGCTCCGGAACTATTTGTGCAATGCCGTCGAAATCCCCTACTTCTAATAGCTTACGAACTTTCGAAGCACTGATAACATCACCATTCGTTGCAATACGATCGATAATATCAACCTCAATACCGTACTCTGGAAGTAGCTCTTGCATTTTTTCATTGTACTGTTTGGTGATCATACACTTAGGCTCATCACCCAAGAAAATCTTAGTAATGTTTAGCGTTTTAGCTATGTACTCACAGAAGAACCATGCTTCCATTGAAGCGTCTGCTTTGGCTTCTGTGGTGTCTTTATCGAAGTAATCTGGATAAGTTAACTCTGTACAGATAAACTTACCTCCTCGAAGCACCGTGACATTCTCTAGGTGCTTTGTGCTTTCTGCGACTAAATGAAGACGATCTTCGAACTTAAAGAACGATTTGTCTTCTTCAATGACAAAAATAAATAACTTATCAACACTACGAGAAGCATGTTCCAGCAAGTGGAGGTGACCTTTAGTAATAGGGTTACAGTTTACAGCTACGCTACCCACTTTTAGCTCTGCATTAGGAACATGACTTTCCAGCAAAGATAAATAGCTTTTCATCTCGCACGATTCAAGAGCTTCTGCAGTTTTCTTATATAAGAAATACTTCAGGTTATCTAATACTTGATACATTTCTTGAGAAGGTTGAATATTAGAAATCGCGAAGGAACTATTATTAAATCGCTCGAGCAAGAATCTATTGACAATATATTTTGATAATATTTTATTTCCTTGAGGTGAGAAATGGCAATGATGTTTTGCTAGATCAACAAAAAAGTCCACCCCTCTGTCAAAGCTATTAAGATCTAGCTTATATATATCTTCATCATCAAACCTATTGAACTCATCATAGTCAAAAAATATAACCACATCACCACTTTCAATATTGGTTTGAATCATATTATTAATAGCCAACAACAAATTCATACCATGAACACCATAGTTCTCGACTTTTATATCGCCATAGTGATGATTTAGTTCCTTCTGTATTAAACTTACAATGGTATCCTCGTCACTAGTCCCAACTGAGTACGTAGTTGAAGTGCCGAAACACAACACCTTATTCTTGTAATTATCGGGTTGACCCACAGTTTCTCTCAAACCATTTTTAACTGATACGTAAGAGTTTTGCATGTCACCCAACAAAACTTTGGTTGCTTTTATAACGGGAGGTCGATAGTCAAACAATTCATCAAAACGAACGTTATCGTAGTTCTTATATACACTCTTTATATAACCAGGAGGATTATTTTCCTTGCTCCACTTAGGGCGTTCTTTATTATAAAGGTCTATATTAGATAATAGTTCCTTTTCCGTTTCAGAAAGATTTTTTAATTCTTTTCCTTTACCGGAAAGCGAAATAAGCAGAGGTGTAGCGCCCTTGCTTTTAACATAATCCTTAATAAATTTTATCTTGTCAAAATCGTATACACTATCATCAATACATCCTAAGATAGGAATAATATCTTCAGATTGTTTATTTGATGCATTTAGTTTTAGGTTGTCACTACTCTCGAAGTCATTAGTTAGTATATATAAATTTTTTAATACATAATAATATTCAGGGTTTTCACCTAACTCATAGACTTTTTTCGCATGAAATATTGCACGTTTATAATCGCCAAGTCTACAATATAATCTAGTCAGCTTAATATCACTTGTAATTTTACAGTCGCTATTACTTAATAGGTTTTTAGCAATATATTTAGCGATTCTCAGCCTAATTGACAAGTTATCAACTTTCATTTCACTACCTAACATACATCATACAAATATTTGGGATGGCTATGATTAGCCAAAAGTTGAAAAGTAGCACATATTAGACCAGTGGTTTGTAATGAAATGTAATCTTTTGTATTGCCATAACTTACTGATATTGCAGTTAATAACTGCATAAAACTTTTCACAAACCGTTACTTTTTTTCACATTGCGCATAAAGGCTATACAAACACTTCTTTTAATCATTGAGACGTTGGTATTGTGTTCAAATTCAACCAATTTATAAAAAACATGTAGCACATTAGAAAATTTCTGATATATTCACCGCCCCAATGATAATAATTATCATTAAGGTTAGTAAGGAGTATCAGGGAATGACCGTAGCGAGCAACAACACCTCACACAGCGTGGATCAAATGTACCAAGAGCATCACAGCTGGTTATCGGTGTTTATTAAACGACGCTTAGGATGCCCTGACACTACGGCTGATCTGGTTCAAGATACTTATCTACGCTTGTTAACCAGAGGTAAGCTGCCTGAATACAAAGATTCAAGAAAGTACCTGACTCATATCGCTAAAGGGTTGGTGATTGATCTTTATCGAAAACGTCGTGTGGAAAGTGCCTATTTAGAGCTCATTGAACAAGAACCTTCTCTCGTTGCCAGTTCTCCGGAAGACCACACCATAGTGGTTGAAGCACTTGTTGAGATCGATACCCTACTCCACAAACTTCCAATCAAAGCTCGCCAAGCACTGCTCATGAGACAGCTCGAAGGCAAAAGCTACAAAGAGATCGCCTTCGAACTTGAAGTTTCAGTATCGTCTGTGGAAAAGTATGTTGCTAAGGGCCTTCAAGGTTGCATGCTAGCCATGCTTAGCGAGGGGTAAAATGCAACAATTACCACCTGAGACCATAGAGCAAGCATCGGTTTGGATGGCACGCCTTTGGGCTGATGATGCCACGCAACAAGATCACGACTCGTTCGAATGTTGGAGGCTTGCCCACCCAAATAACGCCTTGGCGTGGCAAAAATTAGAACTGCTACAAAGTAAGTTTTGTGCCATTCCTCAAGGAAAAATCAGCAAGCATGTCTTAACGCGTAAGCCACCGAGAGTCAGTCGTCGCGAATTCTTGTCCATAAGCGCACTTTCGTTCGTCGCACTAGGTTCAGGCATGGCGATTTACAGACCAACACCAACAGGTACCGAATACTCAACGGCAACGGGCGAAATTCGTTCGATGACGCTGCTCGATGGTACACAATTAGCGCTAAACACCGATTCCAAATTATTTGTCGATTTTGATAATCATCAGCGTGATATTCATATTGAACGCGGCGAAGTCATGATCACCAATACACATCATCGTAGCCCATTAACAGTCTCGACTTCGCGGGGTTTAGTGCTCCCTATCGGAACCCAATTCAGTATCCGAGAGCATGACGACACTACTCAGGTTTCTGTTTACGAAGGTGAAGTCGAAATTCAACCTATGCTTGGGATGGGGAAACCGCATCTTTTCGCTGGGCAAACTGCCCATTTCGATCGGCGCACAGTATCACAGCCAAACCAGACCCAAGATTCCGACATGCTTTGGTTGGAACATAAAATCATGGCGGAAGCGACACAGCTCAAAACCTTCATCAACGAATTAGGGCGTTATCGACGCGGCATCATCAACGTCGATGCCAGTGCCGCAGCACTCAAACTTACTGGTGTGTTCTCAACCAAAGATATTGATAAAACCTTACACAATATCAGCCAGATACTGCCAGTAAGAATCCACTACCGAACCCCTCTTTGGGTCACCATCACAGCAAAATAAAATTTTATTACGGATTTCTGATTCTTGTTCGGTGTATCTGACAGTCAGTTAGAAATCCCGATAAGGAAATTACGGTGCCAAATGCCAAGCAGCGCTCGCTACTCTCCAAAATTACCACGATAAAACTCGGTGTCGTTATATTGAGTTTTCCTTTTGCTTCTCACGCTGCAGAAGACCATCAATATAATATTCCAGCAGGCACCCTAGACAGTGCTCTCAACCACTTTGCCGTTGAATCGGGTATCGAGTTTTATCTAGATTCGTCACTCTCTTCAGAGCTCTACAGCCAAGGTTTAGTCGGCCAGTACAACAATGAACAGGCGCTGTCTTTGCTATTGACTAATACCGGTCTGCAAGCACAAAAGCAGTCTGATGGTGTTTATTACCTCGTACCGACTACAGACTCGATGACACTCGATGCTATACAAGTTCGCACCCATTTTGATGATGCCTATCAAAGAGACGCAGACGGTGAAATGGATGTGTACGACAAAGACGTCGCTACCGCTTATCTAGGGAAAGAAGAAATCGAACGCTTCAAAGGGACCAGTGCGGCGGATCTATTCACCGGTGTCGCCAACACACACAGTGGCGAAGCACGAAATGGCGGTGGCAGTATCGACCCGAACGTACGTGGTGTACAAGGCTTTGGTCGTGTACCTGTTGTTATCGATGGTACTGAACAAGGTATCTCAGTGTATAACGGCTATCGTGGGTCATCGAACAGAAACTACATTGACCCCAACCTCATCGGCAGTATGACCGTCTATCAAGGTGCTCAATTAAACTCAGAGATCAATACCTCAACAGGTGGTGCCGTAAAAGTGACCACCTTGCAACCGCAAGATATCGTTGAAGAAGGTGAACAATTTGGTATTGAGTTAGTTGCCGAAAGCAGCAGTAACTCCATCGAGCCAAACAAAGCGCGACTGCATACCGGAAAACGTTGGCAAGACGTCCCTGCTTATGCCGAGCTAGGTGGTGTTCCACTGTACGACGATCCAGAACTTCGTTTCCAAACCAGAGACAACAAAACAGATAATCCCTTCAATGGAGAAGACGTCGCCTACCGCCTCGCACTCGCTGGAATCGAACCAAAATTTGACTGGTTAGCCGCATACGCATACCGAAATCGAGGCAACTACTACTCAGGTACCAGCAAAGCTGACTTCTACTCGAAACCATTTGATAATAACTCCAGTGACCAAGTCGCGGGGCGAAATCCACTTTTAAGACCTGAACACATGGCATTGGTCCACTACCCTGGCCACGAAGTACCCAACACATCGGCTGAAATGGAATCAGCACTGTTAAAAGGTACAATCAATTTCAGTGATTACTACAAACTGCACGCCAGTATCCGATACACGGAAAGTACTCATGGTGAAATATTGGCGAGTCGTTCAGACTACCGAAATTCTGATGGACTCGCTCAGTGGCCGCTTGCGAACGCAAAAATGCAAGCTTACACCCTGAAATTTAGAGCTAACCCTGAACACGATTTGCTAAATCTAAGCACCAACTTATGGCTGACAAAAACAGATTCACGCAGCAATACTGGTTATGGCTTCCCCAACTTCGTGAACTACAAAAGCGATACGCCTGACATCATCATAAACACATCCGTCGTTAACCGTGATGAGCAAAGGTACGGGTTCGATTTCAATAACAAGATGCTCTTGACAGACTCTATTGATATGACATTGTCCGGCAGTTACATGATGCACGAATTGAACCCTAAAGAGGGACTAGCCAACCTTGTCGATTTCTATGGTGGTGCAGTCCGTGCCGGTGAAAGAGAAGAATACAACGGCGCAGTAAAGATTGAATGGCGCCCACATGAATCCATCGTGTTAGATTCTGGTGTCCGTTACATCTCTTACAATGCGACAGATTACTACATCGAACATCAAGTAAACTCTGGCGACATTAGCCCTCTTAAAGAGTACAAGAAAGACGGCTACCAACTAACGTATCAAACTCTAGAAACCTATGCGCCGGAAGAGATCGCACAAAATGTAGCAAATGCAGAGCATGAGGTAAGAGTCACTTTCACGCAACAAAACCTCAATACTGAGATAGATAGATTGCAAAACTTGATCGTTATGTTCCCTGATCAAGCCAGTGAGTACCAAAGTCAGCTAGACGAACGACAAGCTGAACTCGCTAATTTCGATGCCATATTGCAACAAAAGCTACAAACACAAACCGAAGCGGCGCAAAATCAAACCACTTTCATAGAGCACCATGCATCCAATTGGTTAACCAATAGCGACAACGAGCTCGATCTGGCGAACAATGCTTGTCGTATTGCCATGCAACAAGAAAACTACATCGAAGGCAGTTGTAAAGCCAAGTCACTTGAAACTTCCGAAGAATACAACACCCAGTACAAAACTAGCGGTAGTGGGTGGATGCCTTCTGTCACAGCCACATGGTTAATCAGCGATAACAGCCGAATTTACACCCGTTATGCTGAGACTTTACGTTTCCCAAGCTTATTTGAAAGTACCAGTGGATTCAGTAGCAACCCCGTCGCAAGTGCTCCACTACAACCTGAGCGTGCCAAACTGTACGAGACGGCCTACATTCACTACTTCGATAATGCGAGCTTTAAACTGACCTATTTTGATCAAACCATCGACGATGTGATGGATAGAGACCGTGACAGTTATAACTTCACTAACCTAGATAGCCAACGAACCAGCGGTATTGAGATCAATGGGCAGTTTGATAACAGCGATTATTTTGCTGATGCCTCAATTGCTTACAACTTCCGAAACGAGGTTTGTGACAAAAACTCAGCCGCCCAAGGTTATATAAAGGATGTAATTTTAGGCAATACCCCATCTGAAGAAACCTGTGTTCGTGGTGGATTTTCAGAAGGAAGCTTCCTTGCTGCCCATGCTGCACCTGAATATACAGGCAGTATTTTACTAGGTACTCGTTTCTTTGATACCGACTTAGAAACAGGCGTACGTACCAACTACGTTTCAGCGAGTCATGAAGATGAGATCATAAAAAGAACTGAGGTGATTACTTATGATGCCTATGTCAAATATGCCTTCACAAAGAAACTGACTGCTGAACTGATTGGTAACAATTTGTCTGATGTTTATTACTTAGATACAGGTTCGGTATCAGGTATGCCCGCTCCAGGCCGAACATTAACCTTCAAACTAAGTGGTAAGTTTTAATAAAAAGACCACTGATATTGCCTTTCAGACTCGTTTGGAATCAAACGTATCAATCAAAACCATAATAAAACGCCTTTCGGGGCGTTTTTCTTTACGGGTTTCTCATCTTGATTCGGTATACCCAATGAAATTGACATTTGCATGGCTGATTTCAAACAGCTTTGCCACTCATGATTAGGAAAAAATACATGACTTCAAAACTAAAATGGACCTTACTTGCTGCCGCTATGCCAGCGCTTATCGCATGCGGTAGTGGGAGCAGCGACAGCAGTTCAGACTCTTCAAACAACGCAACTGTAGCAAAATCTTATGCCAAACTAGGCAAGCGTGTGCGCTTAGATGCAACCCAAGGTTTAGATACCTACAACGAAAACATGACTTTCGAATGGAAGCTCACAAGCAAGCCTGATGGCAGTAACGCTGCACTTAACGCAAGCAAAGCCATTTCACCTTATTTCACTCCAGATGTTGTTGGTGATTACACATTTGAACTAGAAAGTGCAGTATCTGGCACTTCAAGTACCACAAAGCAAACCATTGAAGTCACTGACGCATCACAAAACGTGGCGCCAATCATCGATATTGCGACACCACCAAGTGTTGCTCTAACCAAATCTATCGAAATTCCGTCTAACGCCGTCGACCTTGATGGCGATGTTTTAACTTATCAATGGGCACTTTTATCAACACCAGATAGTGCGACAATGAAACTCACGGGCAGCACAACATCAACAGCAGTGCTACTGTCGAACACAGCCGGTGACTACAAACTGAAATTAACAGTAAGCGACGGCTCCGAGAGCGTTAGCCAAGAAGTGATTGTGTCTTATTCAGCAGAAAACGTTGCTCCTGTCGCTAATGCAGGTGGCGCAAAGTCTTTAGAGATTAGAGAAACAGCAACCTTAGATGGCAGCGGCAGCTACGACGGCAATGAAGATGCGATTACGTACACGTGGAAACTACTTTCTAAACCGGAAAATAGTACCGCTGAACTGTCAGACTCGACAGTCGCGAAACCTGATTTCACACCCGACCAAGTGGGTGATTACCTCTTCTCGCTGACTGTAAATGACGGTGAATTCACCAGTGAAGCCGATATAGTTCGCTTGAGCGCGAGTGACGCAGGCAGCAGCGAAATCATCTTTACCTTTGGAGATGAAAAAACAGTACATGCCCTACCTTATGCGACTCCACCTATTGCCCTAGATAAAACCATCACTGGTGATGCACCCGAATATGTTGAAGTTGGTACATTCACACTAGAAGCAGTTGGTAAAGACTACACCATTAGTGAAATTACAGAGATGGATCAAAGAGGTGGTAATTATGCACCTAAAATGACAGGGATAGAACTAAACCAAGTCCTACATGCAGGGGATGTGGCTTACGTGAAAATGTGGGCAAAACCGACGACAGGCACGCGAACCAACGTCGTATACGGTTTCTTTATTGATCGCGACTTTTCGAAATACATGGGCGTTGCTTACGACTTAAGTGCTGAGGCGAACTAAGCTCACTGTCTTCCAAGCTAAAGACTCTAGATTCCAAACTCGAATCATTAGTCTCCAAACTAAACCTACCAAAAGCGCGAACATTCGCGCTTTTTTTATTTTTGGATTACGGTTTTCTCTTTCTTAAACGGTATAGCAAGGAAAGGCAAAAACGATGACTTAACATTCTAATCTCGACGGTGTATTGCAATGCATGGCTATACTTACAAGTTTCCAATAATTCTCTCTTTCGCTTTCATTACGGCGTGTAATGGAAGCGCTTCTGATTCATCGCCGACAAGCGATCCGAATAATCAAACTCCGATCGCTATCGCTGGCATCAATCAACAAGTTAAAGTTAATCAAGTCGTCCACTTAGACGGCACGCGCAGTGTTGATTATGACAACGACCTCATCTCTTATTCATGGTCATTCTCAGAAAAACCCGCAGGAAGCGAAGCACAACTTTCCAGCTCGGACGCCATCAAACCGACTTTCGTTGCGGATCAAATCGGTACGTATTATCTCTCGTTGGTGGTCAACGATGGCCAAGTCAACAGCCGCCCAAATCAAGTGAAAATAGTGGCTAAATCCAACCAAGACAACTCGCCACCGGTGGTCTCACTTACCCCGACGTACAGCGCATCCTTGTCTCAATCCGTTAAGCTGTTTGACACATCCACGGATGCTGACGGCGATGAGCTTTACCGTCAATGGAAAATTATCAACCAGCCAGACGGGAGTCAGCCTAGTCTTAGTAAATATGAGGGAAAATACCCCAACTTAACCGCTGATGTGGCAGGTGACTATTTGGTAGAATTAACCGTCACCGATGGTTTCTTATCAACTAAAGCGACCACAACCGTCACCTTTAATGAAAACCATCAAAACCGACCTCCAATTGCTAATAATACCCAAGCCATGTTGGCCATTGAAGGTATGACGGTTTCTTTCACTGCCAGTGAAAGTTATGACCCGGACGGCGACCCCCTCACCTTCAATTGGTATTTTGTGTCAAAACCGCAAGGAAGCAATGCAACTATTGCGAACCCTGGTGCTGAAACCACAAGCTTTGTTGCCGATGTGAGCGGGCAATTTGCTGTCAGTGTCGAAGTAAGTGATGGCGAGTTCACCGATTTACCTGGCAGCCCTACATACGTTCGCGTTGCTTCGTTAAATGGCCCACACGCAAAAGTCTTTCTGAGAGATGAAACCGCCCCGTTACTTCTGCCATTCAAAGAAGATAAGAGCATAGATCTAACCAATGATACTGGAGAAGTGCCTGAGTACTACACTCTAGGGTCCTATACGTTTGAAGCCGTCGAAAAAGACATCACTCTTACCGTGACGTCTGCATCCGAGCTTAAAGACATCGTACAACCGGTCATAAGAACCCCTTTTGGTGAAATCGCCGAATCTGATGTTTATGTGATTCCAGCAGGTACCCGTGAAACCCTGACTTTGCTTTCTCCTCCAACACATGGCCAAACCACTCGAGTTCTGTTCGGTTTTGCTTGGAGTTTAAATGGGCCAAATGACTTTACGCTGATAGAGCGTGTTGGCGGTTACTACGATTTCACGAGCCGATAAAATTTTATTAAAAGATTCGATTCTCTATTACGGTTTTTTCATTCTTAAACGGTATAGCAAGGAAAGGCAAAAAACGATGACTTAACATTCTA